>DASZJC010000420.1:0-1824 GCA_035948495.1 Xanthobacteraceae bacterium
AAAAAGGGCGGCCCTGCGGCCGCCCTTTTTTTGGAAGCGTTCGTGCGGCCCTATTGCGCGGCGTCCTTGGGGCGCTCTTCGGCGGCAGCATCGGCTGCATCCTCGCCCTTGAGCGCCGCCGGATGCGGCATGGTGATGACGTTGTAGCCGGAATCGACGAAGTGGATGTCGCCGGTAACGCCGGTCGAGAGATCCGACAGCAGATAGAGCGCGGCACCGCCGATCTCGTCGAGAGTGACCCCGCGGCGCAAGGGCGAATGGCGCTGCTGGTAGGCGAACATGGAGCGGGAGTCGCTGATGCCGGCGCCGGCGAGGGTGCGGATCGGCCCGGCCGAGATCGCGTTGACGCGGACGGCGGACGGCCCGAAATCGACCGCGAGATAACGCACCGAGGCTTCCAGCGCCGCCTTGGCGACGCCCATGACGTTGTAGTTCGGCATCGCCCGGGTACCGCCGTTGTAGGTGAGCGTCAGCATGGCGCCGCCGGCGGGCATCAGGGCGGCCGCGCGCTTCGCCGTCTCGGTAAACGAGAAGCAGGAGATCAGCATCGTGCGGGTGAAATTCCCCCGTGTGGTGTCGGCGTAACGCCCCTTGAGCTCGTTCTTGTCGGAAAAGGCGATGGCGTGGACGAGGAAGTCGAGCGAACCCCACTTCTCCGCCAGCGTCGCGAATAAGGCATCGACGGAGGCGATATCCTCGACGTCGCACGACAGCACGAGGTCGGAGCCGACCGATCGCGCCAGCGGCATCACCCGCTTGCCCAGCGCCTCGCCCTGATAGGAAAAGGCCAGCATTGCGCCGTGCGCGGCGAGCGTGCGGGCGATGCCCCAGGCGATCGAGTGGTCGTTGGCGACCCCCATGATCAATCCGCGCTTGCCCTGCATCAACGGGTTCATGCGAGGCTACGTCCCCCTCCACCGACCATCAGGCATCGAGTCGTTTGAGCACGATCGACGCATTGGTGCCGCCGAAACCGAACGAATTGGACAGCGCGCAGCCGAGCTCGACGTTGTCGCGGCGCTCGCGCACGATCGGAACGTCGGCGAAGGCCGGATCGAGCGTCTCGATGTTGGCGCTCTTGCAGATGAACCCGCTGTTCATCATCAGGATCGAGTACACCGCCTCGTGCACGCCGGCGGCGCCGAGCGAATGACCGGTCAGCGATTTCGTCGCCGAGATGGGCGGGCATTTGTCGCCGAACACCTCGCGGATCGCTTCGATTTCCTTGAGGTCCCCGATCGGCGTCGCGGTCGCGTGCGGGTTGATGTAGTCGACCGGGGGCTTCACGCCGCTGAGCGCCATGCGCATGCAGCGCGCCGCGCCTTCGCCGGACGGCGCCACCATGTCGAAGCCGTCCGACGTCGCGCCGTAACCGGCGACCTCGGCGTAGATTTTGGCGCCGCGCGCCTTGGCATGCTCGAGTTCTTCCAGCACCAGAACGCCGGCGCCACCGGCAATGACAAAGCCGTCGCGATCGACGTCATAGGCGCGCGAGGCCTTCTCCGGCGTGGCGTTGAACTTCGAGGACATCGCCCCCATGGCATCGAACAGCACCGCCAGGGTCCAATCCAGCTCTTCGCAGCCGCCAGCGAAGATCATGTCCTGCTTGCCGAGCTGGATGATCTCCATCGCATTGCCGATGCAATGGTTCGAGGTCGCGCAGGCGGAGGAGATCGAATAGTTCACGCCCTTGATCTTGAACCAGGTGGCAAGCGTCGCCGAGGCGGTCGACGACATCGCCTTGGGCACCGCGAACGGGCCGACCCGCTTGGGCCCCTTGGTGCGGGCGACATCGGCGGCTTCCACGATGGCGCGGGTCGAGGG
>DASZJC010000421.1:0-1793 GCA_035948495.1 Xanthobacteraceae bacterium
GGTCTCCGCGGGGTTGTCGTGCATCCATTGGCGGATGCGCTCGAGCGACATCTCGTCCCGCGGCACCAGGTTGCGCTCGATCAGGATGCGGCCGACCGGCGTGTAGGGGTGGCCGTTATGGGCCGCGTAGTTCACGCGCATCATCAGCCCATCCTCGAGCCGAACCCGTGCGGAGCCCTGGATGTGAATGGAGAACGCCGCGATCGGATCCTTGAGCCAGCAGATTTCCAGGTGGCGCCCGTCGAGCGCCCCATCCTCGATTTCCCCGCGGTCGTAATAGGGCACCAGCTTGCCGTCGCCGGTGCGGCGGAACACCGGGCCGCGGTTGGGGAAGGCGTCGCCCTTGTGCTCGCCGGGCAAGACCAGGTCGTCGGGGCGGCGATAGAGCGGCACGGTGAATTCGCGGGTGGGAAACCGCGAGCCGTCGACGATCGGCTCGTAATAGCCGGTCACGAACCCTTGGGTCTCGCCCAGGCGGCTGATCCGCATGGGCCGGAAACTCGTCTCGAAGAATTCGTGCGCCTTGGCCTCATCGACGTCGACGAGCGCCACCGCGCGCCGGCAAACCTGCGCGAGCGCCGCCGTCAACGGCCGTTCGTCAGGCGCGGAGCGCGAGCGCCGCACGAGTGCGGCACAGCTTGCGCGCAAGGTCGCAAAGGCCTTGGCGTGATCGTCCGCCGCCCAGCCGTCGAGATCGCCGAAATCGACCGGCTCGAGCGCGGTATCGGGGAGGCGGAGCGGAGCGGGCGCCGGCTCGGCCAGGGCCGACCCGGCCGCAAGGATCAGCGCCGCCGCCAGTATCCCGATTCCGAAGTTCGCGCACACCGGAGGCACGCTCTCACGCGAACCGCGCATGCGGCGCTGCCGTGCCGCCATCGCTCACCTCTCCCGGTCATTGGCCGGCTTCGGTGGCGACCAGCTTCCAGTTGGGATCGCGCGATGAAATGTCGCGCGCGAAGGTCCACACGTCGGTCACTTCCGTCACCTTCTCGGGGGACCCCTCGATGACGGCGCCGGTGCGATCGTGGGTGACGGAGATGAGCTGCGAGACGAACCGCACGGTGATCTGCGCCGTCTTTCCGCGCACCTCGGCGCCGGTGAGGTCCGCCTTGTCGATCGAGACGAAGCGGGTCTCGGTCGTCTCGCCGCGCCCTTCCCGCTCGCGGATCGCGGTCTCGAAGCCGTCGTAGACCTCCCGCGACAATAGATTCTTCAGGCTGCGGCGGTCGCCCTCGGCGAAGGCAGTGACGATCATCTCGTAGGCCGCACGGGCGCCGGCGAGGAAGTGCTTGGCGTCGAAGCTCTTGTCCTCGACCACGATCGCGTCGAGGCCGGTCGCCAGGACGGTCCCCTGCTCGGCGATGCCCTTCCAACGGTCGGCGGGCGCCGCCGCCGGTTCCGCCGGCTGCGCTGCCGGCTCGGCGGCGCGCGGCGGCAAGGCGACGACCTTATCGCTCGCCGGGGTGCGGACCGCATCGCGCGCCGAATAAGGATCGTAGGGCGGACGCTCCCGCCCCGTGCGCTGACCAAGCACGCTCCGCAGGCGCAGGAAAATAAACACCGCCAGCGCCAGGAAAATGATCGTGTAGATGTCCACGTCGGTGCCTTCAGCGACTACGGGGTCGACGGCCCAGGGCGGATCGTCACAGCATAGAGCGGCAATTCCGCCGATATTATGTATACGCGCGAGCGGACCGTTCCAGGGCCCGGCCGCCGAATTGTCGACATGCCACGCGGGACCTTAAACGATCCTGCCGGCTGCGCCAACCACGCCGGCGCCACCAAGCGGATTT
>DASZJC010000422.1:0-2193 GCA_035948495.1 Xanthobacteraceae bacterium
GCGGCGGCGGGCTGAAGAAAACGTCGAGCCGGCCGAGCGGCGGCGGCGCCCAGCCGAGCAGATAATAGAAGACGTAGACGAGGATCAGCCCGGTGAAGAACACCGGCAGCGACACGCCGGCGGTAGCGACGACGCGGCACGCGTGGTCGGTCAGCGATCCCGGCCGGGTCGCCGCCAGGATGCCGAGCGGCACCGCGATCGCCATCGAGACGATGAGGCCGAGGAGAGTCAGCTCGGCGGAGGCCGGCAGCCGGGTCCTGATCTCGCTCACGACCGGCTGGCCGGTGGTGAGCGAATTCCCGAGGTCGCCGCGGGCGAGGTCGCGCACGTAGCGCACGAACTGCTCGATCAGCGACTTGTCGAGGCCGAGCTTCACCCGCACCTGCTCGACCGCTTCCTGGGTGGCGGCGGGGCCGGCGAAATAGGCGGCCGGGTCGCCGGGCAGCGCGCGCGTGAGCAGGAACGTCACGATCACCACGCCGATCAGGCTCGGCACCGCCATCAGCAACCGCTTGAGGATGAGCGTAGCCACTAGCTACACCGTCATCCTGAGGAGCTCGGCGCGTAGCGCCGAGCGTCTCGAAGGATGGAAGCAAGCTTGGTGCTTGTGGCCATCCTTCGAGACGGCCGCGCGCAGATGCGCGCGGCCTCCTCAGGATGACGGCGGAGATAATTCATCGCCCGCTCACCCCTTCGCCAGCGAGCGGTAGTCGAGCCGGCGGTGGAACCAGTAGCGGTAGCCGGTCATGCTCTTCTGCATCGCCACGTTCAGATAGGGCTGATAGAGCGGGACGCGCGGCACCTCGACGAAGGCCTTCTCGATGAAGCCTTTCACGTCCTTGTCGTAGGTCGCGGTGTCGCCGGCGGCGGCCGCCGCGCGCGCGCCGTCGATCAGCGCGTCCATCTCCTTGTTCTGATAGCTCATCGTGTTGAACACCGCGTTCTGGCCGTGATAGGCCCAGAAGAAGAAGTATTCCGGATAGTCGAGCCAGCCCGAGAACACGTTGGCGATGAGCGGCAGCTCCTTCTTGAGCAGCTCGTTGCGCCAGTTGGCCCCCGGAATTTTGTTGATGGTGGTCTTGATCCCGACCTGCGCCAAGCTCTCCTGCAGCAGCACGCATAAGGGCTCGTTGACGACCGCAAAGCCGAGATCGAACGAGAGCGTGGTCTCGAACCCGTTGGCGTAGCCGGCCTGCGCCAGCAGCGCCTTGGCCTTGGCGAGGTCGGTGTTGTAGCCGTGCGGCTGCGGCCACGCGGTCGAGATCGGCGTCTCCGGCGCCGCGCCGAACATGGGCTTGGCTTGGCCGAACATCACCGCGTCGAGGATTTTCTGATACGGAATGGCGTAGGCGACGGCCTGCCGCACCTTGACGTTGTCGAACGGCGGCTTGGTCACGTTCATGCCGACGTACTGGATGCCGTTGCTGATCGGCGTCGATACGATCTTGAGCTTCGCCTCCTGCTTCATCTCGGCGAAGTCCTTGGGCGGCAGCTCGAAGGAAATGTCGGCGTCGCCGCGCTCCAGTAGCGCCCGGCGGTTGCCGGCGGACGGCACCATGCGCCAGATCACGCGCTTGAGCTTGGGCAGCGGGCCGCTCTTCCAGTGGTCGTTGCGCTCGTAGATCAGCTCGCTGCCGGGCTGCCAGGTGGTCACCCGGTAGGCGCCGCCGCCGGCGATGTTGGTCTTGGTGTAGTCGAGGCCCCACGGGTCGTTCGCCGCCGCCTTCGACTTGATCAGCTCCGAGTGCATGATGTTCGGCACCACGACGGCGAGATCGGGAATGGTCAGCCGGTCCTTGCGGATGAAATCGATGCGGAAGGTATGATCGTCGACGACGACGAACTGCTCGGGCTTCTCCAGCGAGCCCGCCTTCATCTGGAAGGTCGGGAACCCGCCGACGGTCACGGCGCGGTCGAACGACCATTTGACGTCCTTGGCGGCGATCGGCGTGCCGTCGTGGAACGTCGCGTCCTTGCGCAGCTTGAAGGTCGCCGACGTGTCGCCGACGGTCCACTCCTCGGCGAGTTCGGGCGCGAACTTGTCGCGGTCGTAATAGTCGGAGCCGTCCGGCATCGGCTTCATGGCGTGGCTGATCAGCCGGTCGTAGCAGTTCCACGACACCTCGTAGCTCGGCACGATCGCCCCGACGGTGTGGATGTCGAGGCTGTTGGGGCCGCTCTCGGTGATCACCA
>DASZJC010000423.1:0-1749 GCA_035948495.1 Xanthobacteraceae bacterium
CTCGAGATCGGCACGCGCTCGCCGCGCGAGCGCGCGCACTATCCCGACGTCGATCTCGTCGCCGAGAAGGACGAGCGCGGCTTTCGCTATACGCGCAAATCCGGCGAACCCTATCCCGCCTGAGGCGGCTTGCGAGGAGCACCTGCGATGACGAACTTCAAGCTCGACGTGGACGCGGACGGCATCGCGACCGTCACCTGGGACATGCCGGAGCGGTCGATGAACGTCATCAACCTGACGGTCATCGAGGAACTGTCGGCGATCGTCGAGAAGGTCGCGAGCGACGCCGCGGTCAAGGGAGCGGTCGTGACCGCCGGCAAGGAGTCCTTTTGCGCCGGCGCCGACCTCACCCTGCTCGACCAGTTCGGCCGCGTGTTCGCCGACATGGCGCGCACCCAGGGCGAAGAAGCGGCCGCCGCCATGCTGTTCGAGGAAAGCCGCAAGCTGTCGCTGCTCTACCGGCGCATCGAGACCTGCGGCAAGCCGTGGGTCGCGGCGATCAACGGCACCGCCATGGGCGGCGGCTTCGAGCTGTGCCTCGCCTGCCACCATCGCGTCGCGGCCGCCAATCCCAAGACCCGCCTCGGCCTGCCCGAGGTCAAGATCGGCCTGTTCCCCGGCGCCGGCGGGACCCAGCGCATCGCCCGCATGCTGGCGCCGGTCGATGCCCTGCAATTGCTGCTCAAGGGCGACCAGTTGCGCGTCGACCGCGCCAAGGCGCTCAAGCTCGTCGACGCGGTGGTGCCGCCGGACGAGCTGATCAAGGCGGCCAAGGACTGGATCAAGGCCGGCGGCAAGGCCAAGGCGCCGTGGGACGTGGACGGCTTCCGGCTGCCGGGCGGGCCCGTCTATTCCAAGATGGGGATGATGACGTTCCCGGCCGCGAACGCGATCTACCGCCGCGAGACCTACGACAATTACCCGGCCGCGCGCGCCATCATGCAGTGCGTCTACGAGGGGCTGCAGCTGCCGATCGATGCCGCGCTGCGGGTCGAATCGCGCTACTTCGCCAAGGTGCTGCGCTCGCCCGAGGCGGCCGCCATGATCCGCTCGCTGTTCGTCTCGCTGCAGGAGATCAACAAGGGCGCGCGGCGGCCGGCCGACGTTCCGGCGACCAAGCTAAAGCGCATCGGCATCATCGGCGCCGGCTTCATGGGCGCCGGCATCGCCTACGTGACCGCCCAGGCCGGCCTCGAGGTGGTGCTGATCGACCGCGACCAGGCGAGCGCCGACAAGGGCAAGGCCCATTCCGAGAAGCTGATCTCCGATCAGGTGAGCAAAGGCCGCGCCGCCGCCGCCGACCGCGACGCGCTGCTCGCGCGCATCACGCCCACCGCCGATTACGCCGCGCTCGCCGCGTGCGACCTCGTCATCGAGGCGGTGTTCGAGGACCGCAAGGTGAAGGCCGAGACCATCGCCAAGGCCGAGGCGGTGATCGGCGACAACGTGGTGTTCGGCTCCAACACCTCGACCCTGCCGATCACCTCGCTCGCCGGCGAATCGAAGCGCCCGGCCGACTTCATCGGCGTGCATTTCTTCTCGCCGGTCGACAGGATGATGCTGGTCGAGCTGATCCTCGGCAAGAAGACCGGCGACAAGGCGCTCGCGACCGCGCTCGATTACGTGCGGGCGATCCGCAAGACCCCGATCGTCGTCAACGACTCGCGCGGCTTCTTCACCTCGCGCGTGGTCGGCACCTATCTGCGCGAAGGCCACCTGATGCTGGCCGAGGGCATCCCGGCCGCCATG
>DASZJC010000424.1:0-2532 GCA_035948495.1 Xanthobacteraceae bacterium
CCCGAGGGGGTGACCGTCGGCATGCTGAAGACCCCGGACGGCGTGGGCGTGCGCTTTGCCCGCTGGGAGCCGCCGGCGGGGCGCAAGGGAACGCTGTGCGTGTTCCCGGGCCGGGCCGAGTTCATCGAGAAGTATTTCGAGGTGGTCAACGACGCGCGCGCCCGCGGTTTTGCGGTCACCGTCCTCGACTGGCGCGGTCAGGGCCTCTCCGAGCGCGCCCTGACGGACCGCCACAAGGGCTACGTGCGCAGCTTTTCCGACTACGACCTCGACCTCGAGACGTTCGTCAAAGAGGTGGCGCTGCCCGATTGTCCGCCGCCGCTGTTCGCGCTCGGCCACTCGATGGGCGCGGCCGTGCTGATCCGCGCCGCCTATCGCGGGCGGCGCTGGTTCGACCGCATGGTTCTCTCCGCCCCGATGGTCGCGTTGGCCGGCCGCGCCGCCTCGCGCGCCGCCAAGGTCACCGCCCGCACGTTGCGGTATTTCGGCACGGGCGGCGCCTATATTCCGGGCGGCGGCGCTGCCGCCGTGGCGACGCGCCCGTTCATCGGCAATCCGCTCACATCGGATCCGGTGCGCTATGCCCGCACCGCCGCGATCGTCGAGGCCGAACCGGACCTCGGCTTGGGGGCGCCCACCGTCGGCTGGGTGGACGCGGCGTTCCGGGCGATGCGCGACCTGGCCGAGCCGAGCTATCCCGCCCGCATCCGCCAGCCGATGCTGATCTTGGCCGCCGGCCAGGATGACCTGGTGTCGACGCCGGCGATCGGCCAATTCGCCCTGCGCCTGCGTGCCGGCGCCCATCTCGTGATCTCCGGCGCCCGCCACGAGATACTGATGGAGCGGGACCACTTCCGTTCGCAGTTCTGGGCGGCATTCGATGCCTTCGTTCCGGGGTCGCCGTTGTTCGGATGACGGATGTCGGGACTGGTGTAGCCCGCATGGAGCGAAGCGGAATGCGGGAACGTGTCGCCCCGGATTTCGCTTCGCTTCATCCGGGCTACAAACTATCGCTTCAACAAAAAACACTCCGTCGGCCGGCGCCGTTCCCATTGCGCGCGCTCCAGCTCGGGCCGGTCGTCGTCGTGCTGCGGATAGCCGAGGCAGAGATAGCCGATGAAGATCCAATCTTTGGGAACGTCGAGAATTTCGCCGATGCGGAGCGGATCGAGGATCGATACCCAGCCGAGCCCGATGCCCTCGGCGCGCGCCGCGAGCCATAGGGTGCAGATCGCGGCGACCACGGAATACTCGGCCGTTTCCGGCATGGTCCGCCGGCCGAGCCCGGTGCCGATCTCGGTCGAGCGATCGGCAAACACCGCCACGTGGCACGGCGCTTCTTCGAGGCCGGCGAGCTTGAGGGCCGCGTAGCGCTCGGCGGCCTCGCCCGCGTAGGCGCGCAGCGCCTCGCCGTTGCAGGCGCGGAAATCATCGATCACCGCGCGCCGCCGCGCCGCATCCTCGACGATGACGAAGCGCCACGGCTGACTCAGGCCGACGGATGGAGACAGGCAGGCGGTCTCGATCAGGCGCTCGATCGTGCCGGCCGCCAGCGGCTCGCGCCGGAAACGGCGCACGTCGCGGCGCCACACGAACAGGTCGCGCAGCCGCCGGCGGAACGCTTCGTCGAATGCGATCGGCTCTCTCGGATTAGCCATCGCGGCCGTGCGTCAGCCGGCCAAGATGGCGCGCGCGGCCGCATGCACCCGCGCGTCGCCTGCCGCGACGATGCGTCCGCCGCCTTCCGGCGCGGCTCCTTCCCAGGTGGTGATGATGCCGCCCGCCCCGGTGATGATCGGGATGAGCGCAATGACGTCGTGCGGATTGAGCCCGGTCTCGATGACGAGGTCGACGTGGCCCGCCGCCAGCATGCAGTAGGCGTAGCAGTCGCCGCCGTAGCGCGACAGCCGCACCGCCTCCTCGACTTTCGCGAACGCCCGGCGATCCCGCGCCGTCATCAGCAGGGGGCTGGTGGTGAACAGCACCGCGTCGGCGAGCGCCGCGCAATGGCGCGCCTGCAGCACGCGGTCGCCCGCCGGTCCGCGGTAGTGCGCCGCGCCGCCGTCGCCGCTGAACCGCTCGCGCGTGAACGGCTGATGCATCATCCCGAACACCGGCACGCCGAACCGCGTGAGCCCGATCAACGTACCCCAGGCCGGCATGCCGCAGATGAACGACTTGGTACCGTCGATCGGATCGAGCACCCATACGTACTCGGCGTCGGCGCGCTCCGCGCCGAACTCCTCGCCGATGATGCCGTGCTCCGGGAAGCTGCGGCGGATGAGCGAGCGCATGGCGGATTCCGCCGCGCGGTCCGCCGCGGTGACCGGATCGAATCCGTGACCGCGGCTCTTGTCCTCGACGCTCAGTGCGGTGCGGAAGAAGGGAAGAATGGTCTCGCCCGAGAGGGTCGCAAGCTCGTCCACGAACGCCGCAAAATCGATTGCCGTCATGTCCGCCCGCCCAGAGCATGATTCGAATAAGCGCCCGCGTGATCCGGGGCGGGCACCGGTTCGCAAAAGACCATGCTCC
>DASZJC010000425.1:0-4137 GCA_035948495.1 Xanthobacteraceae bacterium
GCGGTGCCGACGATCGAATAGGCGATGAGGTGCGGCACGTGACTGGTGATGGCGAGAACGAGGTCGTGGTGCTCCGCCGGCATGGTGTCCACGTTGGCGCCGAGCGCGCGCCAGAACGCGGCGAGCCGCTCGACCGCCCCCGGATCGGCCTCGTCGGGCGGCGTGAGGATGCACCAGCGGTTGACGAACAGCTCGGCAAAGCCCGCATCCGGACCCGAATGCTCGGTGCCGGCGACCGGATGCGCCGGAACGAAGTGCACGCCCTTCGGCAAGTGAGGGCCCATGTCCCTGATGACGGAGCCCTTGACCGAGCCCACGTCCGAGACGGTGGCGCCCGCCTTGAGGTGCGCGCCGATCTCCGCGGCGACGGCACCGCACTGCCCGACCGGCACGCACACGATGACGAGGTCGGCGCCCGCGACCGCCGCCGCATTGGTCTCGGCCACCTGGTCGGCGATGCCGAGTTCGGCCACCCGCCGGCGGGTGGCGCCGGATCTCGCCGACGCCGCGATCGACCGCACGGCGCCGGCGGCGCGGGCCGCCCGCGCGACCGACGAGCCGATCAGGCCCACGCCGATCAGCGCCAGGCGTTCGAATATCGGCTGCTCGCTCACGCGGCGCGTCCGAGAAATTCGCCGAGTGAGGCGACCACCAGCCGGTTCGCCTCCTCGGTGCCGACCGAGAGGCGCAGCGCGTTCGGCAGCTTGTAGGCCGCCGTGGCGCGCAGGATCAGGCCGCGCTTGGTGAGAAACGCATCGGCGTCCTTGGCGGTGCGGCCGGGCGTAGTCGGGAAATGGATCAGCACGAAGTTGGCGGCGCTCGGCGTCACGGCGAGGCCGAGCTTGCCGATCTCCGCCGCCAGCCAGGGGAGCCACTTGTCGTTATGGGCGCGCGAGATCTCCACGTGCCCGGCATCAGCGATCGCCGCGACGCCGGCTGCGATCGCCGGCTGGCTGACGTTGAACGGCCCACGAATCCGATTGAGTGCCGCGACCACGTGTGCCGGCCCGTACAGCCAGCCGAGACGCAGGGCCGCCAAGCCGTGAATCTTGGAGAACGTCCGGCACATGACGACGTTGTCGCAGGTGGCGACCAGCTCGATGCCCGACTCGTAGTCGTTGCGCCGCACGTATTCGGCGTAGGCCGCGTCGAGCACCAGCAGCACCTGCGGCGGCAGCGCCCGCTGCAGGCGCTTGACCTCGTCGAACGGCACGTAGGTGCCGGTCGGATTGTTGGGGTTGGCGAGATAGACGACCTTCGTCCTCGCGCTCACGCACGCGAGGATCGCGTCGACGGCGGCGGTATAGTTCGTCTCCGGCGCGACGATCGGCGTGCCGCCCGCGCCGAGCGTGGCGATGTGATAGACCAGAAACCCGTGGGTTGTGTGGATCGCCTCGTCGCCGGGGCCGATGAACGCATGGGCGAGCAGGTTGAGAAGCTCGTCCGAGCCGGCCCCGCAGACGATCCGCGCCGGGTCGAGGCCGAACGCGCGCCCGATCGCCTCGCGCAACTCCGACGCCGCGCCGTCGGGATAATCGTGCAGGCGCCCGGCCTCGCCCATGTAGGCTTCGATCGCCTTGCGGCTCGGCCCCAGCGGCGTCTCGTTCGACGACAGCTTGAACACCTTGGCGACGCCGGGAGCGGTGCTCTTGCCCGGCACGTAAGCGTCGATCGCAAGCACGCCGGGGCGCGGTTCGGGGCGCTTCAACGCGGACATCGAGCAGGCTCCAACAGGGTCTCGAGCGTCCGGTCAGGACCGGCCGGGCGCCGTCGGACGAGACGTATATCGGGTCGCAGCGCTTGCGACGAGAGCGCGCGGCGCACGCGGATTCCGGCCTCGGCCGGGCGCCCTTGATAGGTCGCACGGATAGCGAAATCAAAGAAAACGTTGACAGTTAAGCCACCCAATCCCTACCTAAGCGGCCCGCGGCCGTGATCCCCGCATCCGTCGGTCTTGCGCCGAACGGCCGGTTTGCCCGCGGCGGAGTGGCGTGATGGCCGAGGCGAACCTGACGATCCTACGAGACCCCGCCGCGCGGGCGCACGAAGCGGACAGCCCGCACTCGCCCGTGGTGCGCTTCGGGCCCGACAGACCGCTGCAGCTCGATGCCGGGGTCGAGCTTGCCCCATTTCAGATCGCCTATCAGACTTACGGCACGCTTGATGCGGCACGCGCCAACGCGGTGCTCATCTGTCATGCGCTCACCGGCGACCAGCACGTCGCCAACGTCCATCCGGTCACCGGCAAACCCGGCTGGTGGGAAACCATGGTGGGGCCGGGGCGGCCGATCGATACCGACCGCTATTTCGTCGTCTGCCCCAACGTGCTCGGCGCCTGCATGGGAACGAGCGGGCCGTCCTCGACCAATCCGGCGACCGGCAAGCCGTGGGGGCTCGACTTTCCGGTCACCACCGTGCGCGACATGGTGCGCGCGCAGGCGATGCTGCTCGACCACCTCGGCATCGAGTCGCTGTTCGCGATGGCCGGCGGCTCGCTCGGCGGCATGCAGGTGCTGCAATGGACGGCGAGCTATCCGCAGCGCGTGTTCGCGGCGCTGCCGATCGCCACCGCGACGCGGCATTCGGCGCAGAACATCGCCTTCCACGAGGTCGGCCGCCAGGCGGTGATGGCCGATCCGGAATGGCGCGGCGGCCGCTATCTGCTCGAGCACACCAACCCGCGGCGCGGGCTCGCGGTCGCCCGCATGGGCGCGCACATCACGTACCTGTCCGACGCCGCGCTGCATCGCAAGTTCGGCCGAAAATTCCAGGACCGCTCCAACCCGACCTTCTCGTTCGATGCGGACTTCGAGGTCGAGAGCTACCTGCGTCACCAGGGCAGTTCCTTCGTCGAGCGCTTCGACGCCAACAGCTATCTCTACCTGACCCGCGCGATGGACTATTTCGACCTCGCGGCCGACTATGACGGCGTGCTGGCGCGCGCGTTCAAGAACACGCCCACCCGGTTCTGCGTGATTTCGTTCACCAGCGACTGGCTGTTCCCGACCGTGGAATCGCGCTCCATCGTGCACGCGCTCAACGCGGCCGGCGCGCGCGTGTCGTTCGCCGAGATCACCACCGACAAGGGCCACGACGCGTTCCTGCTCGACGAGCCCGAGCTGTTCGCGATCGTGCGCGGTTTCCTCGACGCGGCCGGCAAGGCGCGCGGGTTGAACGGGGGCCGCTGAAATCATGCTGACCCGCCTGCGGCGCGATCTGACCATGGCGGAAGCGGCGCGCGGTCCGGGCGGCGGCCGCGTCGACCTTCTGCTCGTTGCCGACATGGTGGAACGCGGCTCCAAGGTGCTCGACGTCGGCTGCGGCGACGGTGAGCTGCTGCGGATCCTCGCGGAGCGACGCGACGTCGACGGCCGCGGCATCGAGCTGTCGCGCGAGGGCGTGAACGAATGCGTCGCCAAGGGCCTCGCGGTGGTGCAGGGCGACGCCGACACCGATCTCGTCGATTACCCGGACGACGGGTTCGATTACGTGATCCTGTCGCAGACCCTGCAGGCGACCCGCCACCCGCGCCAGGTGCTCGAGCACATGCTGCGCATCGGCCGCCGCGCCATCGTGTCGTTTCCCAATTTCGGCCACTGGGGCATCCGGTTGCAGATCATGTTCGCCGGGCGCATGCCCACGACCGACAATCTGCCGTACAGCTGGTACGACACGCCCAACATCCACTTCTGCACGATCAAGGACTTCCGTCAGCTGTGCGAAATCGTCGGCGTCCGGATGGAACGGGCCACTGCGCTCAACGCCTGGGGACGGCCGCTGCGCCTGACGGCGCCGTGGTGGTTCTGGAACCTGTTCGGCGAGCAGGCGGTGTTTTTGCTCAGCAGGGAGATGACGGACGACGGACGACGGAAAACGAGCGACCGAGGACAGACGACAACCGTCAGAAGCCTCGCAGGACGCTAATCTATCTCATCCGTCCTCTGCCTTCGGTCGTCCGTCCTCAATTCATCGCCTGTCGCGATCGCGCCGCCTGCGATCACCTCGCCATAAACGCCGCAGTCCGCGTGCCCGAAGGTCCGCATCAAGGCATGCGGAATGGCGAGGTCGCGAATGCCGGTGTCGGGATCGACGTTGGTGGCGGCACAGCGTTCGATGCGCTTGACGATCCTGAGCCGC
>DASZJC010000426.1:0-9198 GCA_035948495.1 Xanthobacteraceae bacterium
GGTTCCGGAACCGGAACAAGGGCTTCGATCGCGGCCGAATTTTCGTCCGGCGCCGCCATGACGGGGCCCGCGAGCATGAGCGCGAGGGCAAGCGTGGTGCCGGTCAGCAAATGATCGAGGCTACGGCCGCGCATCGGACGACTCCCCCCATCCCCCTGAGCACGCAACTCGTCCCGCGCGACGGGGCTCCGCGCTGAGCTTCACGATTACACGCAGCCAACGGTAAAATCCTAATCAATTCGGCCAGTCTGCCCCTAATTGTGGCGGATTTTGTCCGGGGTGTTACCCGGCCGCAACGGTATCGTCGGCCGAAGGGGCGCGCTCGCCGTCCTCAAGGCCCAAATCGTCGAGCTTTCGGTAAAGGGTGGAGCGGCCGATCTGCAGCTTGCGGGCAACTTCCGACATCTGGCCGCGGTAATGGGCGATGGCAAAGCGAATCACGTCGGCCTCGATATCGGCGAGGGGGCGAACGTCGCCTGCCGGACCGAGCAGGGCCAGCGCGGGCCCGTGCGGTTGCAGGGACGGCGCCGCCGGGGCCATGGGCGCGACGGGGGCGGGGGATTCGAGCATGAGCGGCTCGCCCGACCCGGCGGTGGGCACGGGGTCCGGTTCGCTCGCCGCCGGCACGGGTGGTGCCGGGCCTTTGGCGGCCTGGGCGGCCAACTGCGGAAATTCGTCGAGCCCGATTTCGTCGCCTTCGGCGAGCACCACGGCGCGAAAAATGGCGTTTTCGAGCTGGCGGACGTTGCCGGGCCAGGAGCAGCGGGCGAGCAGCGCCATGGCGTCCGCCGCCACCACCCGGATGCGCTTGCCTTCCTCCGCATTGAAGCGGACGAGGAAATGGCGGACCAAGTCGGCGATGTCTTCCGGCCGCTCGCGCAGCGGCGGCACGGTGATCGGGAAAACGTGCAGGCGGTAAAACAGGTCCTCGCGGAAGCGCCCCTCCTTCACGGCGGCGATCAGGTTCCGGTTGGACGCGGACATGAGCCGGACGTCGACCTTGACGGACTTGCGGCCGCCGACCGGGTCGACCTCGCCCTCCTGAATGGCGCGCAGCAATTTGACCTGGGCGGCGAGCGGCAGTTCGCCGACTTCGTCGAGGAACAGCGTGCCGCCCGAAGCTTCGACGAACTTGCCGGCGTGGCGCTCGGTGGCGCCCGTGAAGGCGCCCTTCTCGTGACCGAACAGCGTCGATTCGACCAGGTTGTCCGGGATCGCGCCGCAATTGACCGCCACGAACGGCTTCGAGCGGCGCTCGCCCGAGCCGTGAATGGCGCGCGCGATCAGTTCCTTGCCGACGCCGGACTCGCCTTCGATCAGCACCGGAATGGCCGAGGCTGCGGCCTTCTCGCCGGTCTTGAGCACGGCCTGCATGCGCGGGCTGCGGCTGATGATGTCCTTGAACGTCAGCGTACCGTCGCGGCTGCGCTTGAAACGCTGCACCTCGGTTTCGAGCGCGCTCGCCGCGAGCGCATTGCGCAGCGACACCTGCAGCCGCTCCGCGCCGACCGGCTTGACGACGAAATCGACCGCGCCCGCCCGCATGGCGGAGATCACGTTGTCGATTCCGCCGTGGGCGGTCTGCACGATCACCGGAACGGTCAGGCCCGCCTCGCGCACTTCGGCGAGAACGCCAAGGCCGTCGAGGTCGGGCATGACGAGGTCGAGCACGACGGCATCGACGCGCGGCCCCTCGGCCGACAGCAGCAGCTTGATCGCCGCATCGCCACCCTCGACCGCGATCGCCTCGTAGCCGAAGCGGCGCGCCATGCTCTCGACCAGCCGGCGCTGCACTGGGTCGTCGTCGACGATCAGAATGGTCTCGGCCATCGGGCCCTCGGAAAGCTGTGCCGAATCGGGCCACTTTGGGCGTCGACGCTTAAGGCGGTGTTACCGGAAACGCCGAACGGCCTGTTAAATCGGGCGCCGATGCCGCACGCGCTCTCAAGCCCTCGATGACGACGGGGCGGTTGATCCGGTCGCTCGGCGCCATGATATGTTCGCCGACCGCGTCCATCCTGCCGCGCCGCTTACCCGTCACCTGGGACCGACCGCATGCCGCCGTCCGCGCTTCGCGCCTCCGTCAGAGCCGCTGCCGCCAAACGTCCCGCCGGGCTTGGCCGCTTGCCCGAGTGGAACCTGGCCGACCTCTATCCCGGAATCGACGCTCCGGAGGTCAAGCGCGATCTCGACCGGGCGGACGCGGAATGCGCGGCTTTTGCCGAGGCCTACAAGGACAAGCTCGGCGCCATGGCGGGGGGGGCCGACGCCGGGGTTGCGCTCGCCGCGGCGGTGAAACGCTACGAAGCGATCGACGATCTGCTCGGGCGGCTGATTTCGTTTGCCAGCCTCGTCTATGCCGGCAACACCGCCGACCCGGTGCGCACGAAATTCTACGGCGACGTGCAGGAGCGGATCACCGCGGCGTCATCGCATCTCCTGTTCTTCACCCTCGAACTCAACCGCATCGACGATGCGTTGATCGATCGTGCCATGGCCGAGCCGGCGCTCGGCCATTATCGCCCCTGGCTCGAGGATATCCGCAAGGAGAGGCCGTATCAGCTCGAGGATCGGGTCGAGCTGTTGTTTCACGAAAAATCGATGACGAGCTGGACGTCGTGGAACCGCCTGTTCGACGAGACCATCGCGGGGCTGCGCTTTTCGGTCGACGGCCGCGAGCTGGCGATCGAGCCGACGTTGAACCTGCTGCAGGATGCGAGCGAAGCGAAACGCAAGGCCGCCGCGCAGGCGCTCGCCAAGACCTTCAAGGCCAATCTGCGGGCGTTCACGCTGATCATCAACACGCTGGCCAAGGACAAGGAAATTTCCGACCGCTGGCGCGGGTTTCCGGACGTCGCCAGCGCGCGGCATCTGGCGAATCGCGTGGAGCCGGAGATCGTCGCGGCGCTGGTGGCGGCGGTCGAGGGCGCATTTCCGCGGCTCTCGCACCGCTACTATGCGCTCAAGGCCAAGTGGTTCGGCAAAAAGCGGCTCGCCCATTGGGACCGCAACGCGCCGCTGCCGCGCGTCGACACCCGTGCGATCGGCTGGGACGAAGCGCAGGAGCGGGTGTTGTCCGCCTACCGGGCGTTCTCGCCGAAAATGGCCGAGATCGCCGAGCGCTTCTTTGCCCGCAACTGGATCGACGCGCCGGTGCGTCCCGGCAAGGCGCCGGGCGCGTTCTCCCATCCGACGGTGCCGTCGGCGCATCCTTACGTGCTGCTCAACTACCAGGGCAAGCCGCGCGACGTGATGACGCTCGCCCATGAGCTCGGCCACGGCGTGCATCAGGTGCTGGCTGCGCCCAACGGGCCGCTGATGGCGCCGACGCCGCTCACGCTCGCCGAGACCGCGAGCGTGTTCGGCGAGATGCTGACCTTCAAGCGGCTGCTGGCCGACACCACCGACCGGAAAGCCCGCAAGGCGCTGCTCGCCGGCAAGGTCGAGGACATGATCAACACCGTGGTGCGCCAGATCGCGTTCTACTCGTTCGAGCGCCGGGTTCATCTGGAGCGCAAGAACGGCGAATTGACCGCGCGGCGGCTCGGAGAAATCTGGCTTTCGGTGCAGGGCGCAAGCCTCGGTCCGGCGATCGAGATCAAGCCCGGCTACGAGACGTTCTGGACCTACATCCCGCACTTCATCCATTCGCCGTTCTACGTCTATGCCTACGCGTTCGGCGACTGCCTGGTGAACTCGCTCTACGCCGTCTACGAGAAGGCCGAGAGGGGCTTTGCCGAGCGCTACCTCGCCATGCTCTCTGCCGGCGGCACCAAGCACCATGCCGAGCTGCTCAAGCCGTTCGGGCTCGACGCACGCGACCCCGCGTTCTGGCAGGGCGGCCTCTCGGTCATCGCCGGCCTGATCGATCAGCTGGAGGAATTGGAAAAGCAGGGGTGAGCCTTTTTGCGGGCACCCCCCTCGCAAATTGGCCGCAACGGCGTTATACATTCTGTATAACGGGCAGCGGAGGCCGCCATGAAGCTCGAAGTCAAGAAAATCGGCAATTCGACCGGCCTCATTCTGCCGAAGGAACTCATGGCCAAGCTCGATCTCAAGCAAGGCCAGTGGCTCTACGTGACCGAACTTCCGGACGGCGGTGTGCGTCTGACACCGTATGACCCGGATTTTGAGAAGGCGATGGAGGTCGTCGAGGATCTAATGGTGGAATACCGCGACACGCTCAAGGCTCTCGCCAAGTGAGGAAGCCGCGGTGGCTTTCGTTGAAGGAAGTTCTCGTCATCCATGAGCGCCAACTCGGGCGGTTTGGCGGGGCTCCCGGCATTCGCGATCCTGGGATGCTCGAATCAGCATTGTCGCGTCCGATCAACAAATGGGAGTACGAGCGCGCCGACATCGTCGATTTGGGGGCGGCCTATGCGTTTGGAATCGCCCGAAACCATCCGTTCGTCGACGGCAACAAACGCGTCGCGTTTCTCGCCATGGGAGTCTTCCTGCGCCTGAACGGGCTGCATTTCGCACCGTCACAGGAAGCGGCGACCGCGGCAACGCTGGCGCTCGCGGCGGGTGAAATAGACGAAGCCGGCTTTGCGCGTTGGATCATCGACAACATTTCCGCCGCGCGCGCACGCCGATGACCGGGCGTCTTCTTTTCGGCGATTGATGGCCTATGTGTCAGGGTAAGAGCACGAGTTCATGACCGACCGCGAAGCCAACCGGTTCTCCGCACGCGCCGCGCGCTACGCGCGGGTCGGCGCCAACATGGGCGGCGTCGCGGCGCGGCTGATGGGCGCGCGCTTCCTCGGCCTCGGGCTCGACCGCGCCCGCAACGCGACCGAGTTGGCGGGAGCGCTGGGCGGCCTCAAGGGGCCGATCATGAAGGTCGCCCAGCTGATGGCGACCATTCCGGACGTGCTGCCGCCCGAATACGTGACCGAGCTGCAGAAGCTGCAGAGCCAGGCGCCGCCCATGGGATGGGCGTTCGTCAAACGGCGCATGAGCGCCGAGCTCGGCCGCGACTGGCAGAAGAAATTCGCGAGCTTCGAGCATCAGCCGGCCGCCGCCGCCTCGCTCGGCCAGGTGCATCGCGCGCGCTCGCACGACGGCGCGCTCCTGGCCTGCAAGCTGCAATACCCGGACATGCAGTCGGCGGTCGAAGCGGACCTGCATCAGCTCGAATGGCTGTTTGCCATCCACCGGCGCATGGACCCGGCGATCGTCACCACCGAGATCGCCAAGGAGATCGGCGCGCGAGTGCGCGAGGAACTCGACTACCGACGCGAGGCAAAGCACGTCACGCTCTATCGCGCCGTGCTCGCCGACGTGACGACGATCCGGGTGCCGCGCGTGTGGCCGGATCTATCGACCGGCCGGCTGCTCACGCTCGATTGGCTCGAAGGCCGGCGGCTGCTCGATCATACGAAGTCGGACCTCGCCGCGCGCAACCGCATCGCCACCGCGATGTTCACCGCGTGGTGGTTCCCGTTCAGCCGCTTCGGGGTGATTCACGGCGATCCGCACCTCGGCAACTACACGATCTTCGCCGAGGACGGCACGCCCGCAGGCATCAATCTGCTCGACTACGGATGCATCCGCATCTTTCCCACCCGGTTCGTGGGCGGCGTGGTCGATCTCTATAACGGCCTGCTCAAGGGCGACGACGATCTCGTGGTGCACGCCTACGAGACATGGGGCTTCCGCGGCCTCGGTCGCGACCTGATCAGGGTCCTCAACATCTGGGCCCGCTTTATCTACGGCCCGCTGCTCGACGACCGGGTCAGGACGATTGCCGACGGGGTCAAGCCGTCCGAATACGGCCGCCGCGAGGCGTTCGAGGTTCACCGCGCGCTGCGGGAGAAAGGCCCCGTCATGGTGCCGCGCGAGTTCGTGTTCATGGACCGCGCGGCGATCGGGCTCGGCGGCGTGTTCCTGCACCTGCGGGCCGAAGTGAACTTCCATCGGCTGTTCAACGAGGCGATCGAATCCTTCTCGCTCGCGCGCGTCGCCGAGCGGCAGGCCGCGGCGCTCGCCGCCGCCGGCCTCGCGCCGGTCGAATGATCGTGCGCGCCCGACGCATTGCCCTGCACGTCCAATTGGGGTAAGCCCCACCGGCGAAATCCGCACGATCGAGGAGGGCGCGATGGCCGACCACGCTGAGGTCGAATACGCGACCGCGACCGGCAACGACTATGCCGAGCATGAGGGCACCTACCGGTTCTTTCTGCGGGTGCTGAGATGGTCCCTGGCGGTCGTCGTCGTCATTCTCATGGGCATGGCCTTTTTTCTCACCTGACGCGCATCGGCTCGGCTGCCGCAGTGCGGGTCCTCGGCGTCCTGCCTGCCGGAACGCGCCAAGGCCGGCAGCCGCGGGAGGCATCATGAAAGTCGCTGTACCGGCGGAACTGGATCCGGCCGAGCCGCGCGTTGCCGCCACTGCGGAGACGGTCAAGAAAATCCGCGGCCTGGGCGCCGACGTGACGGTCGAGGCCGGTGCCGGCGTGAAGTCCGGTACGCCGGACGGCGACTATGCGGGCGCGGGCGCCACCATCGCGCCCTCGGCGACCGATGCGGTCAAAGACGCCGACGTCGTCCTCAAGGTGCGCCGGCCCGATGCCACCGAGCTTGCGGGCTACAAGCGAGGCGCGCTCGTCATCGCCATCATGGATCCGTTCGGTCACGAGGCCGATATCGCCGCGTTGGCGGCGGCCGGCGTCACGGCCTTTGCCATGGAACTGATGCCGCGCATCACCCGGGCACAGTCGATGGACGTGCTCTCCTCCCAGGCCAACCTGGCGGGCTATCGGGCGGTCATCGACGGCGCCGCCGAGTACGGGCGCGCGCTGCCGATGATGATGACCGCAGCCGGAACCGTGCCGGCCGCCAGGGTCTTCGTCATGGGGGCGGGCGTCGCCGGCCTGCAGGCGATCGCGACCGCGCGCCGCCTCGGCGCCGTCGTCACCGCGACCGACGTGCGGCCGGCCGCCAAGGAGCAGGTCGAAAGCCTCGGGGCGAAGTTCATCGCGGTCATGGACGAGGAGTTCAAGCAGGCGGAGACCGCCGCCGGTTACGCCAAGGAAATGTCCAAGGAGTACCAGGCCAAGCAGGTCGCGCTGGTCGCCGATCACATCAAGAAACAAGACATCGTCATCACGACCGCGCTGATTCCGGGCCGGCCGGCGCCGCGCCTGATATCGCACGACATGGTCGCGTCGATGCGGCCCGGCTCGGTGATCGTCGATCTCGCGGTCGAGCGCGGCGGCAACTGCGAGGACGCAAGGCCGGACGAAGTCGTCGACGTGGGCGGTGTGAAGGTCGTCGGTTATGCCAACATGCCGGGGCGGCTGGCGGCGAGTTCCTCGAGCCTCTACGCCAAGAACCTCTATGCCTTCCTCGAAATCCTGATCGACAAGAGCACCAAGGCGCCGGCGGTGAAATGGGACGACGAAATCGTCAAGGCGACGGCGGTCACCCGCGACGGCGCCGTCATCCATCCGGGCTTCCAGCCCAAGAGCGCGACCTGAGGAGACCGACATGGCGATGATCACCCCGCAGGAAGCGATCGAGCGCGCCCAGGCCGCCGCCGCTGCGGCGCGCCAGGCGGCGGAGAGCGCGCAAGGCTATGCCGACGCGGCGGCGGCGATGCTCGCCACCGCGCAAAATACCGCCGCCGCGTCCGGGATCGATCCGTTCGTGTTCCGCTTCTCGATTTTCGTGCTCGCGGTGTTCGTCGGCTATTACGTGGTGTGGTCGGTCACGCCGGCGTTGCACACGCCGCTGATGTCGGTGACCAACGCGATCTCTTCGGTGATCGTGGTCGGGGCGCTGCTCGCGGTCGGGGTCGAGCTGACCGGCGGGGCCGGCCCGGTATGGGCGCGTCTGCTCGGCTTCATCGCGCTCGCATTCGCGTCGGTGAACATATTCGGCGGCTTCCTGGTCACCCAGCGCATGTTGGCGATGTACCAGAAAAAGAAGAAATGAGGGCGCGGCGATGAGCCAAGATATCGTCGCGCTGCTCTATCTCGTCTCCGGCGTCCTGTTCATCCTGGCGCTGCGCGGGCTGTCGAACCCGGAATCGAGCCGACTCGGCAATATCTTCGGCATGGTCGGCATGCTGATCGCGGTGGTGATCACGCTCGCCGCGCACCGGCCGGCCGGGTTCTTTTCCTGGACGCTGGTGGTGCTCGGGCTGGCGCTGGGCGGGGGCGCCGGCACGGTGATCGCGCGGCGCGTGCCGATGACGGCGATGCCGCAGCTCGTCGCCGCGTTCCATTCGCTCGTCGGCATGGCGGCGGTGCTGGTGGCGGCGGCTGCGCTCTACGCGCCGCGCGCCTTCGACATCGGCAGCGTCGGCGACATCCACAAGGCGAGCCTCGTCGAAATGTCGATCGGGGTCGCGATCGGCGCCGTCACCTTCACCGGCTCGGTGATCGCCTTCCTCAAGCTCGACGGCCGCATGAGCGGCAAGCCGATCCTGCTGCCGCTGCGCCACCTCGTCAACCTCGTGATCGCGGCGCTCCTCATCCTGTGCATCGTATGGTTCGTGCGCCGCGAGAGCCACGCCGCGTTCTGGCTCCTGGCGCTGCTCTCGTTCCTGCTCGGCGTGCTCATCATCGTTCCGATCGGCGGCGCCGACATGCCGGTCGTCATCTCGATGCTCAACTCCTATTCGGGCTGGGCGGCCGCGGGCATCGGATTTACCCTCGGCAACACCGCGCTGATCATCACCGGGGCGCTGGTCGGCTCCTCGGGCGCCATCCTCTCCTACATCATGTGCAAGGGGATGAACCGCTCGTTCATCGCGGTCATCCTCGGCGGCTTCGGCGGTGAGGTGGCGGGGCCGGCGGCGGGCGCGGAGACGCGCCCGGTCAAGCAGGGCTCGGCGGACGACGCCGCGTTCATCATGAAGAACGCCAGCAAGGTCATCGTCGTGCCGGGCTACGGGATGGCGGTGGCGCAGGCGCAGCATGCGCTGCGCGAGATGGCCGACAAGCTCAAGGCCGAAGGGGTCGAGGTCAAGTACGCGATCCATCCGGTCGCCGGCCGCATGCCCGGCCACATGAACGTGCTGCTGGCCGAGGCCAACGTGCCTTACGACGAAGTGTTCGAGCTCGAGGACATCAACTCGGAGTTCGCCCAGGCCGACGTCGCCTACGTGATCGGCGCCAACGACGTCACCAATCCGGCGGCCAAGACCGATCCGCAGTCGCCGATCTATGGCATGCCGATCCTCGACGTGGA
>DASZJC010000427.1:0-5456 GCA_035948495.1 Xanthobacteraceae bacterium
CGGGCCTCCTCTACGTGGAGGGCCGGTTCGTGGAGCGGCTCGCGCCGGGGCGCCACGCCTACTGGAGCGTCGATCGCAAGGTCGAGGTCAAGCGCCTCGACCTGCGGCCGCAGGCGGTCGAGATCACCGCGCAGGAGATGCTGACCAAGGACCGCATCGCGCTGCGCGTGACGCTCACCGCCTTCCGCCGGATCGTCGATCCGGAGCGGGCGGTCGGCACGGTCGTGGACGTGGACGCATGGCTCTACCGGCTCGTGCAGTTCGCGATCCGCGAGGCGGTCGCCGCGCGCACCCTCGACGAGGTGCTCGCGGCCAAGAACGCGCTCGACGCGGAGCTTCGCGCCTTCGTGCGCGAGCGCATCGCGGAGACCGGCATCGAGGTGACCGAGCTCGGCGTGAAGGACGTGATCCTTCCCGGCGAGATCCGCGAGCTGGTGAACAAGGTGGTGGAGGCGGAGCGGACGGCGAAGGCCAACCTGATCCGCCGCCAGGAGGAGACCGCGGCGACGCGCTCGCTCCTCAACACCGCCCGGCTCATGGAGGACAACCCGCTCCTCCTGCGGCTCAAGGAGCTCGAGAGCCTCGAGCGGGTGGTGGAGAAGGTCGGCCGCATCGATCTCCACGCCGGCGAGGGCCAGGGCCTCGACGCCCTGCTGAGCAACCTCGTGCGCCTGAAGGCGCAAGAGGGCGCCTGAGCGCCCACTCGAACAGAAAGGCCGCGTACGCGCGGCCTTTCGCTTTTTCGGACCATTGCGGCCGGACCGCCCGCGGCGGCTTGCTTCAATTGTCCTGATCGACTCTATTGCCGCATCCGGCGGATTTTGCAGAGCGAACCATGGGTCTTGCCGTCGTCGTCCTCGGACTTGTCGTGTTCATCGGCGGCCATGCGCTGACCATGACCCGCGGCGCCCGGGCGGCATGCGTCGGCCGCATCGGCGAGGTTCCCTACAAGATTCTCTATTCGCTCGTTTCGCTCCTCGGCATCGTGCTGATCGCCTGGGGCTACGGCCAATACCGCGCGACCGGCTGGATCGACGTCTGGCACCCGCCCGCCTTCATGCGCCATGTCGCCGTCGCGCTGATGTGGCCGTCGATCGTGTGCGTTGCGGCTGCGTACAGCCCCGGCCACATCAAGACCAAGCTCAAGCACCCGATGCTGGTCGGCGTGAAGCTGTGGGCGTTCGCGCACCTTCTGGTCAACGGCGACCTCGGCTCCATCGTGCTGTTCGGCTCGATCCTCGCCTGGGCGGTGGTCGACCGCATCTCGCTCAAGCGCCGGACCGACCCGGGCGCGCCGCCCATCCCGATCGGCGGCTGGAAGAACGACGTCGTCGCCGTCATCGCCGGCACCCTCATTTACCTGGCGCTCGGGTTCCTCTTTCATCCGCTGGTCATCGGCGTGCCGGCGTTCACACGCTAAAGGCTCGGCGGCACAGGGTTTTAAGCCCGCGGTCTTAACCTTTTGCCGCAGCCGGAACCCTTTGCCTTGGCCTCGCCACATGGGTAATTTAGGCGACCCTGCCCCCGCGGTCGGATTCCGCGGGCGTTCGGCTATGACCAGGCCCGGAGTACGTTCGTGTCCGACATCTTCCAGGAAGTCGACGAGGAAGTCCGACGCGAACGCCTGGAGCAGCTGTGGAAGCGCTACGGCAACCACATCATTGCCGCCGCGCTGGTCGTCCTGGCCGCCATCGGGGCTTGGCGCGGCTACATCTATTGGCAGGAACGCAAGGCCACCGAAGCCGGCGCCGCCTACGAGGCGGCAAGCGTGCTCGCCGACCAGGGCAAACATGCCGAGGCCGAAGCGGCCTTCGCCAAGCTCGCAACCGACGGCACGGCCGGATATCGCGCGCTCGCGCGGTTTCGCGAAGCGGCGCAGCTCGGGTTGAGCGATCCCAAGGCGGCGGTCGCCGCCTACGATGCCCTTGCATCGGACGCGAGCCTCGGCCGCTCGCTCCAGGACCTTGCGACGATGCGCGCCGGGTTGCTTCTGGTCGACAGCGCGCCTTACGCGGAACTGCGCGCCCGGCTCGAACCGCTGACCGCCCCCGATCGCCCGTTCCGTCATTCCGCGCGCGAGTTGTTGGCGTTCAGCGCGTGGCATGCGGGCGACAGCGCGGCGGCGCGCCAATGGATCGAGGCCGTCGTGAGCGATCCGCAGACGCCTACCAGCATCCGTAACCGCGTCGATGTGCTGTCGGCGCTCATTCCGACCGACGGCAAGGGTTGAGAGGGGGCATAACGTTATGGGCCGACATCATCGTGGGATTCTGACCGCCGCCAGCATGGCGCTGTCGTTCGCGCTGTTAGGGTGCGACACCTCCGCAACCCTCGACAAACTTCAAGACATGATCCCGTTCGGGGAGAACAAGAAGCCGCTGCCGGGCGAGCGCAAGGAAGTGTTCCCCCAGGGTGTGCCGGGGGTGCCCCAGGGCGTGCCGCCGGACATGGTCAAGGGCAATCAGCCGCCGCCCGACGCGACCCCGCCACCGCAACAGGCCGCGGTGACCCCGCCGCCGGCCGAAAAGCCGAAGCCGAAGAAGAAGCTGCAGGCCAAACCGAAACCGCCGCCGCAAGCGCCGGCGCCGGATCAATCGGCCCAGACGGTCCCGCCCACCCAGCAGATGCAGCCGCCGTCGCAGCCGTCCTCGACCTGGCCGCCGCCCATGCAGCCGGCGTCCGGCTGGCCGGCGCAAACGCCACCCGCCGCGCCGGCGCGATAAGCGGGCCGGGCTCGGGGCGGTTCCGCGTTATCGTTTGATCGCGGGCCGCCGTTGGTCACGCGCTCGCGGCGAACGCATTGCTCAAGTAGCGCGGACTCCCATGGGGTTTAGCCTTGCGATCGTCGGCCGGCCCAACGTGGGCAAGTCGACGCTGTTCAACCGCCTGGTCGGCAAGCGGCTTGCGCTGGTCGACGATCTGCCCGGCGTCACCCGCGACCGGCGCGAAGGCGAAGCGCGGCTCGGCGATCTCGAGTTCACGGCGATCGACACCGCGGGGCTCGAGGAAGCCGCCGCCGAGAGCCTCGCCGGCCGCATGTTGACGCAGACCCGGCGCGCGGTTGCGGACGCTGATGCCGTGCTGTTTCTCATCGATGCGCGCGCCGGGCTCACCCCGGCCGATCGTGCCTTCGCCGATCTGGTGCGCCGGTCGGGCAAGCCGGCAATCGTCGTAGCCAACAAGAGCGAGGGCACGGCAGGCGCGGCGGGCGCGCTCGAGGCCTACGCGCTCGGCCTCGGCGAGCCGGTCGCCATTTCGGCCGAACACGGCGAGGGACTTGCCGATCTCTACGATGCGCTGCGGGTCGCCTTGCCGGATGAGACCGCGGACGCACACGGCGAGGATGCGGGCGCGGCCGCGGACGCCGGGGGTCCGATCCGCGTCGCAGTGGTCGGGCGGCCCAATTCCGGCAAGTCGACCTTGGTCAACCGGCTCATCGGCGAAGAGCGCCTGTTGACCGGCCCGGAAGCGGGCATCACCCGCGACGCCATTGCCGTCGATCTGAATTGGCGCGGCCACGGCTTTCGCGTCTACGACACCGCCGGACTGCGCCGCCGCGCCAAGGTCGCGCACAAGCTCGAAAAGCTCTCGGTCGCCGATGCCTTGCGCGCCATCCGCTTTGCCGAAGTGGTGGCGGTCCTGATGGATGCTGAGCACGCGTTCGAGGAACAGGACCTGCGTATCGCCGATCTGGTCGAGCGCGAGGGCCGTGCGCTGGTCTTGGGCGTCAACAAATGGGATTTGGCCGAGCGCCGGGCGGGCGCGATCTCGCTGCTGCGCGCGGAGGCGGATCATTGGCTGCCCCAGGTCAGGGGCGTGCCGATCGTTGCGGTGTCGGGGCTCACCGGGGACGGGTTGGACCGATTGATGCAGGCGATCCTCGACGCCCACGCGGTGTGGAACCGCCGCGTCCCGACCAACGTGCTCAACCGCTGGCTCGCCCAGGCGCTGGCGCAGCATCCGCCGCCCGCGGTGTCGGGTCGCGCGCTCAAGCTCAACTACGTCACCCAGGTCAAGGCGCGGCCGCCGAGCTTCGTCGTGTTCGGCACTCGCGCCGACGCCGTTCCCGATGCCTACCGGCGCTACCTCGTCAACGGCCTGCGCGAAGCCTTCGATCTGCCCGGCACGCCGATCCGACTGACGGTGCGGGAGAAGGACAATCCGTACGCCGGACGCAAGTCCCGGCAGCGATGACCGGCCAATATTCGCCGCCGCGATTCAGACGGAGGCAGCGAGTAGCGAGGCGAGTGGCGAATAGGGAAGGGAACGCAAAACGTGAGAATTATACCAGCCTTTCGAATCATTGACCGATGATGGCCCATTCACGCGTGGCCACAGATGTGATTCGACCGACTTCGGCGAGGAGCTTTCGCCAGCCATCCTGGCAAGCATCCAGGATGGCATCATAGGTCTGGAACACTCGGTTCGAGAGATAGGTCTGGCGCAGGTATTGCCAGATGTTTTCGGCCGCATTGAGCTCTGGGCAGGCGGGCGGCAGGGGCACCAGCGTGAGATTGCTCGGGAGCTTGAGCTTGCGGGTGGTGTGCCACCCGGCCTTGTCGAGAATGATCAGCGCATGCGCGCCGGGCATGACCGCCCGGCCGATCTCCTCGACATGCTTCTGCATGGCTTCGGTGTCGGCGTTCGGCATGATGACGGCGACCCCGGTATCGCGGCTCGGGCAGACCGCACCGAACAGATAGGCGTTCTCGTAGCGCTGGTCCTTGGGCTGGCGCGGTCGCGTGCCCTTCTTCGCCCACTGATAGACGAGGCCGTTCTTCTGCCCCACCCGCATCTCGTCCTGGAACCACACCTCGATCGGCGTTCCCGGCGCCAGCTGCTTCAAGGTCGCGGCGACGATGACGGGGAAGTTTTTTTAAAAGCCGCAATCGCCTGCGCATCCTGGGCGGGATGCCGCGGCCGCGCGCTGATGTGCGAAAAACCAAGATCCTTGAGCACACGACCAAGCCGCACCGCCGATAGATCGACGCCGAAGCGTTCCCCCAGAACGCGCTTGAGGTCCACGCAGCGCCAGCGGGTCACCCCGTCCTTGTGCGGATCCGGCCCCGCTTCCACAAGCCGGCACAACTCCTCCATCTGATCCGGGGAAAGTCTGGGACGCCGCCCGGGCGGCTTGATGTTGGTCAGGCCGTCGGGGCCCCGCTCATTGAAGCGATGAACCCAGTCCCGCAGGGTCTGACGATCCATACCGCCAATGCGGGCGGCCTCCTCGCGATCCATCCCGTCGTAAACCGCCGCTATGGCAAGCAGTCGCCGCGCCTGGTTGGCGTCCTTCACGGCTCGCGCCATGCAGCGAAGCTCTTCCGCCTCAAAGTCTTCCCGAACCTCGATCGCCGCGCTCATCCCTGTTCTCCCGAATCAATCTATTCGGGCAGAAATGAATCACACCGCAGCGGCGATGGCCAAGAGTCAGCCCTTCCAAAGGCTGGTATAAG
>DASZJC010000428.1:0-12091 GCA_035948495.1 Xanthobacteraceae bacterium
GGTCGAGGCGGAGGTCGGGTCGACCGTGATGGAGACCGCGATCCGCAACGGCGTCACCGGCATCGTCGCCGAATGCGGCGGCGCGTGCGCCTGCGCGACCTGCATGGTGTACGTCGACGAGGCGTGGTTCGACCGCCTGCCCCCGCGCTCGCCGGAGGAAGAGGACATGCTCGACTTCGCCTTCGACGCCAAGCCAACCTCGCGGCTGTCCTGCCAGATCAAGGTCGATGCGGCGCTCGACGGCCTCGTGGTGCGCACGCCCGCCTATCAGGGGCGGTAGGCGCACGATATCAAATGGCTGACCGGAGGCCGCAAACGTGGACAAGAGAAAAATTTCCCGGTCCGGACGCCCTGAAGACTGGGGTTGGCTGGACTCGCTCGTCAACAAGCTCGATGAAGATTTCATCCAAGCAGCGAACGAACAGCCGGAGCAGCAGGAGCGGCCCGCGCTCGACCGATTGTTTAAGTAATTTATGCGTTGGTATGAGCCTGCGAGCGGTTTGGCCGGTGCGTTGGGCCCTGGGCGAGATTCATGCGGCCTGGGACAGCGAATGTCCGACCTGATCGCATGTCGCGATGATCCGGGCCGCGTCGTCGAGCAGACCTCCGAGTTCGTCGCTGGAAGGCACACCGCTTCCCGGTCCTAGCGCCGCGAGCGCGACCAAGGTTTGAGACGGCAAAGCCCCGCGCGCGACGAGCGCGCGGATGTGCCCCGGGGTCGCAATCGATATGTCCAGCGGCAGCTCGCCGAGCAGCGCGAGCTTGGCGGCAGCGCCATGGCCGATCGCCCGCGCGATCAGCGGGGGCGCCTCTTCGGGGAAGCCGCCGGCAGCGAGCACTCTGGCCATCTGCAGGGATCGCTCCGCCTGCCTGCGCAGTTCCGCGACCCGACTCGGCGCCTTGCCCGGTGCTTGAGCGGGTTCGGCGAGTTCGGCTGCCCGATGCAGGACACGGCTCGCGCCCTCGCCAAGCTTGATCATTCCCGCCGCCTCGAGGCGCTTCATCGTCAGCCAGCTCATGCGGTCGATAAGCTCCACCTCGGGAGCGCCGCTCTCACGACGATCCGACAGCCGCTTGGCTTCCGCTGCGAGCGCCTCGCGATCAAGATCAATCACCGCAAGCACGCGAACTCGGCCGTCGTTGTCCTGGCGTGACTCGACGAACAGCGCGCGCTCGCCGTAGCGGCGCAGCAACTCTTGGGAAATCGCTTCGTCCGCGGCAACGATGGTCGGCGCAACGGCCTCGGCCGCCTGCATCATTGCCTGCATGCGCTCGATCATCGCCGCGCGGCCGGAAGGCATTTTGAGCGTCGCGATATCGCCCTCGCCATCGAGAATGCCGCCAGCGAGCGCCTGCTTCTGTCCGAGAAGGTGCAGGATTGCGTGCTCGATCGAGCCTTCGCACACCAGGTTCACCACGCTGACAGAACGGGTCTGGTGCTTGCGCCACGCGCGGGCGATACGCTGCTCGAGTTTCGCCGGGTTCCAGGGCAGATCGACGTTGACCACCGCGCTCGCGGCCTGGAGATTGAGCCCGACGCTGCCGCTGTCGGTCGACAGGAACAGGCGGCAGCTCGGGTCCTTCTTGAAACGCATGATTTCCGCGCGCCGGCGTTGCTGAGGGACCGAGCCGGTGTGCCAGGCCGATTCAATGCCCATTTCGGCCGCGAGCTCCCGCACGAGCTCCAGCATCCGCTCCCATTCCGAGAACACGATGACTTTGCGATCAGGCTCCTCGAACAGGTCGTTGAGGATTCGTTCCAGCTCCTCCAGCTTCGGGCTCACCCTGCATGCCGGGTCGAGAATGGCCGGCGTGTCGCAAATCATTCGCATGCAGGCTAGCAGCAACTGGAGGCGGTCGAACTCGGCCTGGGTGAGAGGCCGGCGCTGCGATTGGGCAATGAGGCGGACCGCAGGAGCGCGGTAATCCTCGTAACGCTTCTGCTGCTCCTCGACCATCGGGACGAAATAGGTCTTAACCGTTCGCCCGGGCAGGTCCTTCTCCACGTCGGTTTTTCGTCGGCGCAGCATCACTGAGCCGACCCGCCGCCGCAGCTCGGCGAGATTCTGGTAGTCGGTCGGACGCCCACGCTCGTCGAGCCGATAGAACTCGCGATTGAAGCGGAACAGGGGACCCACCAACTCCGGGTCGAGGTACTGAACGATCGAATAAAGCTCGTCGATCCGGTTCTCGATCGGTGTGCCGGTCAGGACGAACGCGTAACGCGAGCGGAGCGCCTTCACCCGGCGCGCGGTCTTGGTTTGCCAGTTCTTGATCCGCTGCGCTTCATCGAGCACCACCACATCGGGGGCAAGGACGCTGTTGATATCTTCGAGGTCGGTCAGGACTTGCTCGTAATTGACGATCGTGAAGAAAGCCGGCTCGCCGTAAGCGGCGAGGCGTTTCGGCCGTAGGCCGAACACCAGCCTCGTGCCGCGATCGGTAAAACGCGCGATCTGCTCTTCCCATTCTGCCTTGAGCGAAGCCGGACACACGATGAGGATGCGGGTGATACCCTCGCGCCGCGCGAGCAGTTCGCAGGCGGCGATGGCCTGGACCGTCTTACCGAGGCCCATTTCGTCCGCGAGCAGAACTCTTTCGCCGAACGCCAAATGCAGCATCCCCTCGCGCTGGTAAGGCAAGAGCTTAAGGCGCAGGAAATCGAGGCTCGTGCGCCCGGTCTCGACGTCGGCGAGAAAGACCGCGCGATTTTCCACTCGCGCCCGCTGACGCCTGATCCGATCCAGCCATGAAGCGAAGTGGCGCGATACGCGGATCAGCCGCCTGATCTTGGTGGGAGCCGATCGCCACGCCTCGATCAGCGCCTCCACCTTCTCGGGGTCGCTATCGAGCATTCCGTCTGCACGAAGGTACTGCTCGAGCCACCTCCCGGCCGCTTGCATGGCCGCTTGGTCGGCAGGCCGTGCGACGGTCAGTTTCGGGATCTCTCGACGATCGACGAATACCTCGATCCGCTCGCTGCCTTTGCGCGATGCCTCGTGAAAGGCTTTCGCTCCTCGGCGATGAAGCGCAGCAATCACGCCCTCGATATGCTTGCAAGTACCGAGGCCGTTGACGCGGTGATCGATGCACCCGCAGGAATTGGATGCCTCAGTGAGGCTACGCAGCTCCACTTCGTAGGAACCACCAGTTCCGGACCGCGTGCGGAACGTGCCGAAGAAAGGATGATCGCTCTCGAGCGCCTCGATATCGATGATTTCGGTGCGTCCCCGCCAGCGGCGGATCGCGATTTCATCCTCGTCGGTGGTCAGCCAGCCCTGGGCGGGAGCAGGCCGATCGAGCACAGCGCGCGCCTTGCTGGGGCCGGCGCGTTTGCGCGGCCGCCGCACGTCCGCCGGCCGGACGCCACCTGCAATCTTCGCCACTGATTCGCGGGGCATGGACCGACCGTACATCGGGCTCTCCCGCGGTCAACGAAGGTTCGCTGTCCGTACACAGGAGGCGTGAAAAAAGCCGACACGGTCGCGCCCCCACGCTCAGCGGCGGCCGACTGAATAGGTTGGATGAAAACGGCGCGCTCAATCCGCCGCCATGTCGAGGGGCGGCCCCACGTCCGTGGGAATCGGGCACTCGTAGGGGTGATCCTTGGTGCGCGCGGCAAGGTCGGCCTTGGCGCGCGGGATCAACGTCTCGTCGGAGAAGGCCTGCACGGCGGTCGCCGCCATGATCTTGGCGACGTGGACCATGCCCTTGTGGGCGGCAGGCGTCTTGCCCTGGGCGGTGAGCTGCCAGGAATGGCCCGGCGTGCCGATGGCGTAGGTCGAGCAGTGCGCCTGCACCGTCGGCACCACCCAGCTCACGTCGCCCACGTCGGTCGAGCCGACCATCGGCGTCCGCTTCGTGCCCATCGGAACGATGTGATCACATAAGGCCGCCTCGCTCTTGGCCACTCCGACACGGCGATAGGCGGTGGCAATGTCTTCGTCCGACAATGTCGCCTGGATTTTGCGGGCGAAGGCGCTGTCGGCCTCGTCGAACGGCGGCGGGCCGAGCCGCTGCCAGCATTCGAACATGGCCTGCTCGAGCGGCGCATTGCCGAGAAGATTGGAGACCCCGCTGATCACCTTCGCGTCCACCTTGGTCTCGGTCATCAGCGCGGCGCCCTGGGCGATCTTTCTGACCCGGTCGATGAGCCGGGTCAGCTCGGGCAGCTCCCGGGCGCGGATGAGGTAACGCACCTTGGCGGTCGCCTGCACGACGTTCGGCGCGATCCCGCCGGTGTCGAGCAGGGCGTAGTGGATGCGCGCGTCGCTCGGCATGTGCTCGCGCATGTAGTTCACGCCGACGTTCATCAGCTCGACCGCATCGAGCGCGCTGCGGCCAAGATGCGGGGCCGCCGCCGCGTGGGCGGCGCGGCCGGTGAAGGAGAAATCGACGCGGGTGTTGGCGAGCGAGAGTGCATCCGCCACCTCGCAAAAAGCCGAAGGGTGCCAGGTGATGGCGATATCGACGTCCTCGAACGCGCCGGCGCGCACCATGAACGCCTTGGCGGCGCCGCCTTCCTCGGCCGGACAGCCGTAATAACGCACCCGGCCCGGCACCTTGCTGCGGGCGAGCCAGTCCTTGAGCGCGGCCACGGCCAGGAGCGAGGCCGAGCCGAGCAGATTATGCCCGCAGCCGTGCCCCGCGCCGTTGCCGGGGAGCGGCCGGTGCTCGGCAACGCCCGCCTCCTGGCTTAACCCGGGGAGCGCGTCGTACTCGCCCAGAATCGCGATCACCGGGCCGCCTTGGCCGGACTCGCCCATGACGGCGGTCGGAATGCCGGCGAACTCGCGGGTGATGCGGAAGCCTTCGCGCTCCAGCTCCTTGATGTGCTCGGCGACGGAGCGCCGCTCTGCATATTGCAGCTCCGGCATGCCCCAGATGCGATCGCTCAGCGCCTCGAACGCCTCCTTGCGCGCGTCGACCAGCCGCCAGATTTCCTCGCTGTTGTCCATCGTGCCCTCGCCTGCTGCGACCGCGCCGGGGAAACCGCCGGCCTGCATTGTCCGGCCGGCATTATCGTGCAACCCGGTCGCGCCGGGCAACTACGCGCGCAAAGAAGCCGGCACCTGGCAGGACATTTCGTCAGCCTGGGTCGGAACTTACGGCCTCGGCCGGCACCTTGTCCTTCGGCTTCATGCGCCAGAGCTGAAAGCCCTGGTCGTTGATCGCCTTTTCGATCGCGCTGCGCGAAAAGTTGTGCGGCGGCTCCTTGTCGGGCCGGATGACGCCGGTAGCGTGCCACGGGCCGTGCTGCTGCGGCAGCTTGCTGCCTTCCGGGTCGCCCGCGAACGCGCACAGCTCGCCTTTGGCGTCGGACTTGAACATGAAGATACGCATTTGCTTCACCCTTTCATCGAACAACGCGGCTACGCCAATGACGGCTGAGGTCAGCGGCGCCGGAATTGCTGGCGCGGAGGCGGACGGCGGACCGTCGAAGCGCGTTCGTCCTTGTGACGGAATATCAGCCGGCCTTTTTCCAGGTCGTAGGGCGACATTTCGACGGTGACGCGATCGCCCGCCAAAGTCTTGATGCGGTTCTTCTTCATCTTGCCGGCCGTATAGGCGACGATCACATGGCCGCTGTCGAGTTGGACGCGATAGCGCGCGTCCGGGAGGATTTCGGTGACGAGGCCTTCGAACTCGAGCAGCTCTTCTTTCGCCATGGTCTACTCCTTCGCGGCGATCGACCGCGTCGGGGGCGCGGTTCGCGGTTGCGGCCGGGCGGCGGGTTGCAGGAACGGCATGGTGGCCAGATTGGTCGGATCGTGCCGCCGTTGGCTGTGACCATTGGTCAGCTGATGTTGCCCCGCCTGCGCGCCCCGCCGGCGGCGATGCTTCGGTTGCGGCGCCGGCGCAACCCGCTCAGGAGCACGGTCAGAACCCGCCCGCGTCTTTTGCGCCGGCCGCGCGTTGTGATCGCGAGCCGGTTCCCGCGGCGCCCGAGACGGTATCGGGCGTGCACCTTGCGCGTGTTTCGCCGCGGGCCGCGACGAGCGCTGATCGGTCGCCGGAATCGAGGCACGAATCAGCTTCTCGATGTCCCGCAGGAACGGCACCTCGTCGGCGTCGCAGAACGATATCGCGATGCCGGCCGCGCCCGCCCGCGCAGTGCGGCCGATGCGGTGGACGTAGCTTTCGGGAATGTTGGGCAAGTCGTAGTTGACCACGTGGCTGATGCCGTCGACGTCGATGCCACGCGCGGCGATATCGGTCGCAATCAGCGTGCTCACCCGGCCGGCGCGGAACGCGGCCAGCACCCGCTCGCGTTGCGGCTGCGACTTGTTGCCATGAATCGCCTGCGCGGCGATGCCGGCCTTGGCGAGGCTGCGCACGACCTTGTCGGCGCCGTGCTTGGTGCGGGTGAACACGAGCGCGCGGTCGATCGGCTCGCGCCGCAGCAACTCCGCCAGCGCCGCGGGCTTGGCGGCGCGATCGAGGTGGATGATGCGCTGGTCGACGAGTTCCACCGTCGTTGCCGGCGGCGCCACCGCGACCCTGACGGGATCGCGCAGCATCTGTCCGGCGAGTTCCGCAATCGCCCGCGGCATGGTGGCGGAAAAGAACAGCGTCTGGCGCTTGGCCGGAAGCTTGGCGACGATCTTGCGGATGTCGTGGATGAAGCCCATGTCGAGCATGCGATCGGCTTCGTCGAGCACCAGAACCTCGACCCGGTCGAGACGCAGCGCATGGCTTTGCACGAGATCGAGCAGGCGGCCCGGGGTCGCAACCAGCACGTCGACGCCGTCTTGCAGCGCGCGCACCTGACCGCCGATCGACACGCCGCCGATCGCCAGCGCCGTGCCGACGCGCAGGTGGCGGCCATAGGTGTTGAAGCTGTCGAGGATTTGCCCCGATAGCTCGCGGGTGGGGCTGAGCACCAGCACGCGGCAGCTCTTGCGCTCCGGCGGCCGCCGGTTGATGGAGAGCTCGTGCAGGATCGGCAGCGCGAAGGCCGCGGTCTTGCCGGTGCCGGTCTGGGCGATGCCGACGACGTCGCGGCCGCGCATGGCAACCGGTATGGTCTGGGCTTGGATCGGGGTGGGAGTGACGTAGTTTTCTTGCGCAAGTGCGCGGGTGATCGGCTCTGCTAAGCCGAATGCTTCAAAAGAGTTCAAGAAGTTAACTTTCCATTCAGCGAGATCGCCGGCCGCTCTCGGGCGGAATCGGCGCATGTCGCGGGTTGGGACATCCCGCGTGCCTGGGCTGTCAGTCGGAAGTGGCGGAGAAACAGGCCGAATACCGTTTGGTGCGGATTCGTTCACGCGGCCTGGAGGAGACCTCTCTCGAAATCGGTCCTCCGCCTGATCGCCTATATAGACCATCGGTATGTTTATTTCAAGGCGAATCGGGGCTTAGCGTGAGTTCCTCAATTCCGGTTGCGGCAGCGGTCGCGCCGCGCGAAAGGGGGGCGGCGGCGCAAGCGTCAAACGTACACCACGCCGACCCATTCGGCGATCAGCGCCGGGCGCTCCTGGCCTTTGACCTCGACGGTGCATTCGCGGGTGATCGCCAAACCGCCCGCCTTCGGCTCGACCGAAACGAGCTTCATGCGCATGCGGATTTCGCTGCCGGCCGGCACCACGCCGGTGAAGCGGAGCTTGTTGAACCCGTAGTTGAGGCCGCGCTTCACGTCTTTGACCCGCATGATCTGCGCCGACATAGTCGACATCAGCGACACGGTGAGAAATCCGTGCGCGATGGTGCCGCCGATCTCCCGCTTGGCGCGCTCGACGTCGACGTGGATCCACTGGTGATCGCCGCACAGCTCGGCGAAGCGGTCGATACGATCCTGATCGACCACGACCCAGTCCGACACGCCGACCTCATGGCCCACCAGGCCGGGAAGCTCCGCCACATCGACCATTCTCGTCATGCTGACCCCCTTCGGCTCTTCACATATTGCGATCAATCCAGCGGTCATGCAAACGTGCGCGCAAGAGAACCGCGAAGGGGGTGGACATGGACCGTTTGTGCGAAGGCCGGGTTGCCATCGTGACGGGCGCGGGGCGAGGGCTCGGCCGGGAGCATGCGCTGATGCTCGCCGCGCACGGCGCCAAGGTGGTCGTCAACGACATCGGCACGAGCCGCGAGGGAAGCGGCAAGGACTCCTCCCCGGCAAGCCAAGTGGTCGAGGAGATCCGCAAGGCCGGTGGCGAAGCGGTCACCAACGCCGACGACGTCGCCGACTGGAACGGCGCCAAGAACCTGATCGACTTCGCCGTCAAGACATTCGGCAAGCTCGACGTGCTGATCAACAACGCTGGCATCCTGCGCGACCGCATGCTGCCGAACATGACCGAGGACGAATGGGACGCGGTCATCAAGGTGCACCTCAAGGGCACGTTCGCGCCCTCGCGTCACGCGTCGGCCTACTGGCGCGACCAGAGCAAGGCAATCGCCGGCCCGGTCAAGGCGCGCATCATCAACATCACCTCGACCTCGGGTATCTACGGTAACGTCGGGCAGACCAACTACGGCGCCGCCAAGGCAGGAATCGCGGCGTTCAGCATCATCGCGGCGCGCGAGTTGAAGCGCTACGGCGTCACGGTCAATGCGGTCTCGCCGTCGGCGCAGACCCGCATGACCGAGGGCCTGCGCGAACTGACGCCCGAGCAGCGCGAACGGCGCAACCCGCGCTGGGTGTCGCCGCTGGTGACGTGGCTCGCCAGCGAAGAGTCGCAGGACGTGACCGCGCGTGTGTTCCAGGCCGGCAACGGCATCGTCGCGGTGTGCGAAGGCTGGCGACGCGGCCCGACCATCGATCAGACGGACGATCCGACGACGCTCGGCCCGATCGTGCGCGAGATGGTGGCGGCGGCGCGCAAGAATTCCGGCATGGACGGGCTGGAGCTGGATTGACGCTCCGTCAAACAGCCCTCGCCTTCGCCGGCGTCGCGGCTGACTCCATCATCTCCGCGTTGTGCTCGCCGAGGTTCGGAGCCCGCCGGCGAATGGGCGGACGCTGTCCGTCAAACGACAGCGGCAGCCCGACGAACTCGATGTCGACCTCCGGGGCGGACTGCATGATTCCCAGGGCGGTGGTCTGCGGCAGCGCCTCGACCTGGCGCAGATCGTTGATCGGCGCGCACGGGACCCCGACCGCCTCCAGGCGCTCGATCCAATGGGCGCGCGGGCGCTCTCTGACGATCTCCTCGATCATCGGAATCAGCACTTCCTTGTGGGCAAAGCGATCGGGATTGGTGCGGAAGCGCGGATCGTTCGCCCACTCGGGATGGCCAAGCTCGCCCACGAGCTTGGCGAACAGGCGATCGTTGGCGGCGGCGATGATGATCTGGCCGTCCGTGGCATCGAACGCCTGGAACACCACGACGCGGTTGCTGCCGGTCGGATTGCGCACCGGCAGATCGCCGCTGACGCGAAAGCCGGCGAAATAACCGGCGAGCCAGCCGAGCGCGGTCTCGAACAAGGAGGCATCGACCACCATGCCCTTGCCGGTGCGCTCGCGCTGGAGCAGGCCGGCGATGCAGCCGAGCGCCGTCCACAGGCCGGTGCCGAGGTCGAGCAGCGAAACCCCGACACGCACCCCGGGCCGCTCGGCTTCGCCGTTGACCGAGAAGATGCCGGCGAAAGCCTGGACCATCGGCTCGTAGCCGGCGACAAGCCGCATCGGCCCCTTGGCACCGAACGCCGCCGCCGAGCCGTAGATGAGCCGCGGGTTGAGCGCCAGCATGGCGGCGCCGCCGAGACCGAGCGCCTCCATGGCGCCGGGGCGCATGTTCTGCACCAGCACGTCGGCGTCGGCGATGTAGCCCTTGAGCCAGGCGACGTGCGCCGGGTCCTTGAGGTCGAGGGCGACGCTGCGCTTGTTGAGGTTCACGGTATGGAAGACGGAGGCGGTGCGGTCGATGAAGGGCGGGCCCCAGCTGCGGGCGTCGTCGCCCTCGGGCCGCTCGACCTTGAGCACGTCGGCGCCGAGCGTTCCCAGGATCAAGCCCGCGTAGGGACCGGCGATATTGCTGGCGACCTCAACCACCTTGACGCCGTCGAGCGGCAGCATCGTTCTCTCCCTCAAGAGCATTTTCCGGAAAAGTGGGTACCGGTTTTCCGTAGAAAATGCGACCAAATCAAAGAAGCTAGGCAGTTTCCGATTCACTTGAATCGGAAACTTCCTAGCGCCCGGTGAAGTTCGGCTTGCGCTTCTCGACGAAACTCGCCACCCCCTCGCGGAAATCCTCGGTACCGCGGCACGCCGCAAGCTCGCGGTCGGCGATCGCCGTCGCCTCGGCGAGCGACTGGAACATCGCCTCATACACTTGCCGCTTGATGATGCCGACCGAGCGCGGCGAACTGAGATTGGCGATCTCGGCGGCGCGGGCCTGCACGGCGGCAAGGAAACCGTCCGCCGGCAGCATGCGTGCGAGCCCGACGGTCTCCACCTCCTTCGCTTCGACCATGCGCGCGGAGAGCAGCAGATCGAGCGCGTGCATCGGCCCGATGAGACGCGGCAGCATCCAGGCGATGCCGTGTTCGGCAATGAGCCCGCGCCGGGCGAACGAGGTGGTGAGCTTGGCGCCGTCGGCCATGAACCGCAGGTCGCAATAGAGGATGATCGCAAACCCGATCCCGGCCACCGGGCCGTTGACGGCGGCGACGATCGGTTTCCTGATGGCCAGCATGTAGCTCAGGCGCTGGGCGAAGTTGGCGGCGAGGCCTTCGGTCGGCGCTTCATGTGGCGTCTGCATCACTCCCGGCCCGGTCGCGCGCGCGGCGAGGCCGGCCATGTCCGCGCCGGCGCAGAAGCCGCGGCCGGCGCCGGTGAGCACGATGGCGCGCACCGCGTCGTCCGCCTGCGCGCGCATGAAGGCCTCGCGCAGCTGTTCGGCCATCCTCGGAGTCCAGGCGTTGAGCTTGTCCGGGCGGTTGAGCGTGATCGTCGCCACGCGATCCTTGACGCCATAGAGGACTTCCGTCGTTTCCGTGCCCGCGAGTGCTTCCACGCTCATGACGCGATCCTTCGTTCCTGGTCGAACGGGCACCGCGGCCCGCGCCGCCACATTGACCGCATGAGCGGCGATCGGGCAAGGTGCATGTGACGGGGAGCGCGGCCGTGGACGAGAGCGGACATATTGTTGCCGAGACGGCGGCGCGCATTTTTGCCGACCTGGCCGATCCCCAGACCATCAACCAGGCGAAGGACGGGAGCTGGCGAGAGCCGCTGTGGCGCGCGCTTGCCGAGTCCGGCCTGACGCTCGCGTGGGTACCGGAGGAGCACGGCGGCGCGGGCGCCGGCCTTGCCGACGGCTTCGAGATTTTGCAGGTCGCCGGGCGGTTCGCGCTGCCCGTCCCGCTGGGCGAAACCCTGCTTGCCGGCTGGCTGTTGTCGCGCGCCGGCATCGCGGCGCCGGCGGGCGCCATGACGGTCGCGCCGGCGCGTCCCAACGATCGCATCGCGCTCAAAGCCGACGGGTCATTGAGCGGGCGCGCGCGCGGCGTGCCGTTCGCGCGTGCGGCACGGCATATCGCGGTGCTCGCAACGCGCGGCGGCATCCCGATGGTTGCGCTCGTCGCCGCGAACGGCTGCCGGGTGACCGAGGGGCGCACGCTTGCCGGCGATCCCTGCGATGACGTGGCGTTCGACGGCGTGCGGCCGATCCATTTGGCGACGGCGCCCGCAGGTGTCGACCAGACCGCCCTGATGCTGATGGGAGCGACGGTGCGCAGCGTCGAGACGGCGGGCGCGCTCGAGACCGTGCTCGCGCAGACCGTGCGCTACGCCAACGAGCGCGTCGCTTTCGAACGGCCGATCGCAAAGTTTCAGGCGGTGCAGCACAGTCTGGCACGCCTCGCCGGCGAGGTCGCGGCCGCGGTCGCGGCGGCCGGGTCGGCGGCGGATGCGGTCGCACAGGCGCAAGCATTCGATGAAGCCGTTTTTCTCGAAGCGGCTTCCGCCAAGATCCGCTGCGCCGAGGCGGCGCAGGAGAGCGCGGCGATCGCCCATCAGGTGCACGGCGCGATCGGGGTCACCCAGGAGCACATCCTGCATCGCTATACGCTGCGGCTCTTGTCCTGGCGCGATGATTTCGGCAACGAGAGCCATTGGGCGGTGGCGCTGGGCAATCTCGTG
>DASZJC010000429.1:0-2234 GCA_035948495.1 Xanthobacteraceae bacterium
ACCGAGGGCGCCAAATACGGCCTGAAACTCTGGAACAAGACCATCAAAACCTACGAGAACGTCAGCCAGTTCTGGACCTGGCCCGAACAGGAATTCCTCGCGCACCCGGTCTACTCACGCGACTATCCGCCGCTGACGAAGTGCTGAGGTCCCCCTGCTTTCCCTCTCCCACTCGGGGGAGGGCTGCGGTGGAGGACTGGCGGACGCAAGGGCGGCGCATATGACGTTCTGGGTGCTGCTGACCGTCAACAGCGTGACGTTTGGCGGCCTGCTGTTTCTGTTGTCGGCGGGATTTTCCCTGATTTTCGGGCTGATGCGCATTCCCAATCTGACGCATGGCTCGATGTTCATGGCGGGCGCCTATCTCGGTACCACGCTGCTGAGCGGCGCTCTGGGCCTCGCCTTGAATTTCTGGCTGGCCGCAATCATCGCCGCGCTGGAGGTGGCAATCGTCGGCGCCCTGATGGAACGCCTGCTGTTGCGCCGGCTCGCCGGCCAGCAATTGGCGCAGGTGCTGGTGACGCTGGGCGTCTCCTTCATGGTCGCCGATCTCTGTCTGATGGGCTGGGGCGGCGACCCCATTTCGGTGGCGACGCCGGCCGGGCTCGGCGGCTTTGTGCGTGCCGGCACGGCCGTGTTCCCGCTCTACCGCCTCGCCGTCATCCTGATCGCCGTCGTGTTCGCCGTCGCGCTGTGGCTCCTGCTCGAGCGCACGCGGCTAGGCGCCATGATCCGCGCCGGTGTCGACGACCCGCAGATGGCCCGCGTGGTCGGCATCCGCGTCTCGCAGCTGTTCACCCTCGTGTTTGCGCTCGGCGCCGGCCTCGCGGCCTTTGCCGGGATGATCGGCGGGCCGATTCTGTCCGTCTATCCCGGCCTCGATCAGGACATGCTGCCGCTCGCCCTCGTGGTCGTCATCCTCGGCGGCACCGGAAGCCTGCTTGGCTCGTTCGTCGGCAGCATCATCATCGGCTTCATCTACAATTTCGGCCAGGCGCTGGTGCCGGAGCTCGCTTATTTCGTGTTATTCCTGCCGATGGTGCTGGTGCTGTTGTTGCGGCCGCAGGGTCTGTTCGGAGGACAGATCCTGTGATCGGCGGAAAAAGCATCTCCTTCGCCGTGGCCATCCTCGCGCTCGCCGCCGTGCCATACGCGATCAAAGAAGCCTATTACGTCAATATCGCGAGCCAGATCCTGCTGTACGCGATCTTCGCGTTGGGACTGAGCATATTGGTGGGGTATGCCGGCTTGGTGTCGCTCGGCCATGCCGGACTGTTCGGCGTGGCGAGCTACGCCGTCGCCTACCTGCTCGCCGCCGGGCACGGACACGCGGTCGCCATCCTCGCCGGGCTCGCGATCGCGCTTATCGCCACGGCGGTTTTCGCCGCCCTCTCGCTGCGCGCCACCGGCATCAGCTTCATCATGATCACGCTGGCGCTCGGCGAGATCATTTGGGGGCTGGCCTATCGCTGGATCAGCGTGACCAACGGCGACAACGGCATCAACGTGGCGACGCGGCCCGAGCCGTTCGGGCTTTCGCTGGCCCCGGCGCGCGAGTTCTACGATGCCACGCTCATCATCTTTCTTGTCGCCGTCGTGGCGACCGCGATCTTCGTGCGTTCGCCGTTCGGCGCCGCCCTGTGCGGCACCCGCGATCAGCCGCGCCGCATGAACGCGCTCGGCTACCATGTCTGGCTGGTCCGCTTTTGGGCCTTCATGTTCTCCGGACTGCTGACGTCCGTCGCCGGTATCCTGTTCGTGTATTACAACCAGTTCATCAGCCCGCAGGCGCTGGCGCTGCCCGCCTCGGCGGAAGGCTTGCTGATGGTGATCTCCGGCGGAGCGGGAACGTTGCTCGGGCCGGTCGTCGGAGCGGCGCTGGTCGTCATCGTCAAGAACGTGGCGAGCGCCTATATCGAGCGGTGGAATTTCATGCTCGGCGCCATCTTCGTCGCCATCGTCGTATTCATGCCGGAAGGCTTGGTGCCCGGCGCGGTACGCCTCGCACGCGCCGCCTGGCGCGCGATCAGCCGGCCAAGAACCGCGGCGCCGGCGCCGTTCGCGGGGCCGAAGCCGTGACCGCGCTCGCCGTCAAGGCCTTGAGCAAATCATTCGGAGGCCTGCGCGTCACCGCCAACGTCAACCTCGCGGTCGAGCCGGGCGAACGCAGGCTGGTCATCGGCCCGAATGGCGCCGGCAAGACCACGTTGTTCAATCTGATTACCGGCGAGATT
>DASZJC010000430.1:0-2952 GCA_035948495.1 Xanthobacteraceae bacterium
CACTGTTGTCGCTGTTCGTATCGATGCCGGCTTTGTTTGTGGTCGGCGTGCTCGTCCAGCACTTTCTCATCCGTCGGGTTCTGGCGCTAGGCGACATGCCACAGATCTTCCTTACCTTTGCGCTGTCGTTGCTCCTGGTGAACGTCGCGCTGTTGTTGTTCACGGCGAATTACCGGACGGTGGAGACGCCCTACAGCGAAACGGCGATCCACCTCGGCGTCATCTACGTCGCGGTGGCAAAGCTCATCGCCTTCGTGGTCGCCATGGCGTTAAGCGGCGCCCTGTGGCTGTTCCTGCACGCCAGCGATCTCGGCAAGGCGATGCGCGCCGCGGCGCAGAACCGCGACGTGGCGATGCTGATGGGCATCAATCCCGACCGCGTCTTCGCCGTCGCCGTCGGCGTGGCGCTGGCGCTCGCCGGCGCCGCCGGGTCGCTGCTCATGCCGTTCTATCCCGCCTATCCGCTGGTCGGTCAGGTGTTCGTGCTGATGGCGTTCGTCGCCGTCGTGCTGGGCACGCTCGGCAACGTCACCGGCGCGCTGATCGCGAGCCTGATGATGGGCGTGGCGGAATCGCTGGGGATTCAGTTCGTCGGCGCCGATTCCGGGCTGATCGTGGTGTTCGCGATGCTTCTCCTGACCCTGGCGGTGCGGCCGAGCGGCCTGTTCGGAGGGTGGACGCGGTGAAGCAGACGCGGCTTGCTTCGCGCTGGCCGTGGATAGCCGCGCTGGCGGCGATCACGCTCGCGCTTGCGCTTCCGCTCGTGGTGTCGAGTGCGTTCGCGATCGACATCCTCATCCGGGTGCTGCTGTTCGCCTTCATCGGCGTCGCCTGGAACCTCATGGGCGGCTACGCCAAGCAGCTCTCGCTCGGGCATGCCGCCTACTTCGGGCTCGGCGCCTACACCTCGACCATCCTGCTCATTCGCTTCGGCATCTCGCCGTGGATCGGACTCATCGCCGGCGGCGTCGTGGCGATGCTGGCCAGCCTGCCGATCGGCGCATTGTGCTTCCGGCTGCGCGGGCCGTACTTTGCCATCGCCACGATCGCGACCGCGCAGGTGCTGATGCTGCTCTTCCTCAAATTCCGCGATTTCGCCTGGGGCGCCGAGGGCACGACCATGCCCAATCTCGGCAACGCGCCGCTGATGATGCAGTTCGAATCGAAGGCCGCCTATTATTACATCGCGCTTGCCATGCTGGCGATCGGGCTTGCCGTCACCTATCGGATCGAGCGCTCGTGGATGGGGTTTTATCTGGTCGCCGTCGGCGAGGACGAGGATGCCGCCGAAGCGATCGGCGTGGATACGCTGCGGATCAAGCGGCACATCTATCTCATCAGCGCGTTTCTCACCGCGCTCGCCGGAACGTTCTACGTCCAGTACATCTACTTCATCGATCCCAACACCGCGTTCAGCTTCAACGTCTCGGTCGAGGCGGCGCTGGTGTCGATCGTCGGCGGGATCGGCACGTTGTGGGGCCCGGTCGTCGGCACGGTCCTGCTGGAGGCAACCTCCGCTTTGCTGCAAAGCTGGCTCGGCGCCGGCCGCGCCGGCGTGCAGTTGACGGTCTACAGCCTGATTCTCGTCGCCGTGATCCTGTGGCGGCCGAGCGGGCTCCTCGGCCTGATGACGGACGCGTACGCACGCCTGGTCCGGGCCGGCCCGGCGCGCGAGAAGGAAGCTCTGCTCGATGGCTGAGGCGCTCGTCGTCACCAACCTGAGCAGGCGCTTCGGCGGGCTGCGCGCGGTTCAGGACTTGAGCTTTTCGGTCAACGAAGGCGAGACCGTTGCGCTGATCGGGCCGAACGGCGCCGGCAAGACCACGAGCTTCAATCTGATCACCGGATACTACCGGCCCAACGCGGGCTCGGTGCGCGCGTTCGGCCGCGAGCTCGTCGGCTTGCGGCCGCACCAGATTTGCGCGCACGGCCTGGCGCGCACGTTCCAGGTTGCCCGGCCGTTCGGCAAGATGACGGTGCTGGCGAACGTGATGACCGGCGCGTTCCTGCGCGACAAGGCGATCGAGGTTGCGCGCGCAAAGGCGCGGGAAGCGATCGAGTTCGTCGGCCTTGCGGCGAAGGAACACGTTGCCGCGCGCGACCTGACCACCATCGACCAGCGGCGGCTCGAAATGGCGCGCGCGCTGGCGACGCAGCCGCGGCTCTTGTTGCTCGACGAAGTGATGGCCGGCCTCAACCCGGCGGAGATCGATGCCGCCGTCGCGCTGGTGGGCAAGCTGGCGCGGCGCGGCCTGACCATCGTCATCGTCGAGCACGTGATGCGCGCCATCATGGCGGTGGCGCGTCACATCGTGGTGCTCGACCACGGCCAGAAGATCGCCGAAGGCACGCCGCAGGAGGTCGTCGCCGACAAGGAGGTGATTCGCGCCTATCTGGGCACCGGCTACGTGCACGCCGTGCCGGCGGGAGAGGCGCGATGCTGACGCTCTCCGCGGTGAGCGCCGGCTATGGCTCGGTGCCGGCGGTCCGCGACGTCGACATCGTGGTCGGCGCGGGCGAGGCGGTCGGCCTGCTCGGGGCGAACGGCGCCGGCAAGAGCACGACCTTGCGCGTCATCTCCGGGCTCGTCCGGCGCACGGCGGGCACGATCACGTTCCTCGACCGGGACATCTCCGCGCTGCCGCCGTACCGGATCGCCGCATTGGGAATCGCCCACGTTCCCGAGGGCCGCCAGGTTTTTCCCGAGCTGACCGTGAAGGAGAATCTCGAGATCGGCGCCTACATCCCGAGCGCCAAGGCCGAGCGCGCCCGCACCCTCGACCTCGTGTTCGGCATTTTCCCGGTGCTGGCCGAGCGCCGCAAGCAGCTCGCCGGCACCATGAGCGGCGGCGAACAGCAGATGCTCGCGGTCGGGCGGGGGCTCATGCTCAAGCCGCGCCTGCTGATGCTCGACGAGCCGTCGCTCGGGCTGGCGCCGGTCGTGACCGACGC
>DASZJC010000431.1:0-1883 GCA_035948495.1 Xanthobacteraceae bacterium
TGAGGAGCGCGGTTTCGAATCGGTCTGGGCGCCCGAGCACTCGCACATCCCGCTGTCGCGCAAGACGCCGTTCCCGGGAGGCGGCGATCTGCCGAAACCGTATTACGACGCCATGGACCCGTTCGTGGTGCTGGCCGCGGCCGCCCAGGCGACCAGGAAAATCAAGATCGGCACCGGCGTGGTGCTCATTCAGCAGCGCGACGCTATCCAGACCGCGAAGCTGGTCGCCTCGATCGATCAGGTGAGCCAGGGACGCTTCCTGCTTGGCGTCGGCGGCGGCTGGAACCAGGACGAAATGGAAGACCACGGCACCGTCTATGCGACGCGCTTCAAGCGGGTGCGCGAGTCCATCGAGGCGATGAAGGAAGTCTGGACGAAGGAGAAGGCGGAGTACCACGGCGAGTTCGTCAATTTCGACCCGATGATCGCCCGGCCCAAGCCGGTGCAGAAACCGCATCCGCCGATCCATGTCGGAGGCGCTTTCCCGCAAGGCGCACGGCGCGCGATCCGCTATGGCGATGGCTGGATTCCAGGTGGCGATATCCGCGAGGTCCTGCCGAAATTCCGCGACATGGCGAAGGAGGCTGGCCGCGATCCGGCTTCGATCGAGATCACCTCGTTCGCGCTCGGCGAGGATCTCGACCGGGTGAAGCGCCTCAATGAAATGGGCGTCGCCCGCGTGGTACCGATGTTCCCGCCCGAGAAGGCCGACAAGGTGTTGCCGATCGTCGACCGGTGGACGAAGATTATGAGGCAGATCAACGGCTAGATCGGAACGTTCCTAGGCGGCGGCGCGGTAGCTGAGGCTGTTCACCCGCTTAGGGCGCGCGTAGACTTTCTCCAGGTCTTGCGGAGGACGAGAAGAAATGGCAACGCCGATCTGGCAATGGTCCGCCGTTGATACGGCAGCCGCGATCCGCGACGGACGCGCGACCTCTGAGGAGGTCGTTCAATCCCATATCGACCGGATGCACACCGCCAACCCCGCGATCAACGCCATCGTGGTCGATCTCAGCGCGCAAGCGATCGAAGCGGCCCGCGCCGCCGACCGAGCGCTGGCGCAAGGCGCCACGCCGGGCAAGCTCCAAGGCGTGCCCGTCACCATCAAGATAAACATCGACGTCGAGGGTCAGACCAATTCCAACGGCGTCGTGGCCTTCAAGGACAATATCGCGCCGGGAGACTCGCCGGTGACGGCCAACCTGAAGAAGGCCGGCGCGATCATCATCGGGATGACCAACACGCCTGAGTTCTCGATGCGCGGGTTCACTGACAATCCGCTGCACGGGCCGACGTTGAACCCCTGGGACAGCACGATTACCTGCGGCGGCTCGTCGGGCGGTGCGGGGGCATCGATCGCATCGGGCATCGGCGCGATCGCGCACGGCAACGATATCGGCGGCTCGCTGCGCTGGCCGGCTTACTGCAACGGCATCGCCACGATCAAACCGACGCAGGGGCGCATTCCCGCGTTCAACCCGAGCGCGCCAGTCGAGCGCCCGCTGATCGCACAGTTCATGTCCGCGCAGGGACCACTCGCCCGCGAAGTGCGCGACGTCCGCCTGGGCCTGGAGGTCATGAGCCAACGCGACATGCGCGATCCCTGGTGGGTGCCCGCGCCGCTGGAAGGACCGTCCCCGGCGAAGCCGATCAAGGTCGCGCTGGCCCGCATCCCTGACAACATGGAGACCGATGCGGCGGTTCTCGCCCTGCTGCGCACCCCGCTCATTGCAGAAGTTCGACAGGTCCTCGAATTCGCCGCCGAGCGGCTCGGCTGCACGGCGGCTGAGCTGGTGCTCGACAATTGGACCGTTCGACGCGGCAATTACGTTCATCCGCTCGAGCCGATGATCGCGGAGCACTATGGCGGCGCCGGGTTCGAA
>DASZJC010000432.1:0-5010 GCA_035948495.1 Xanthobacteraceae bacterium
GGTCGACGACCTCATCCAGAAGACCGTCGATCCGTGCCGGCAGGCGTTGAAAGACGCGGGCGTTTCCGCCGGTGAGATCAACGAGGTCGTGCTGGTCGGCGGCATGACGCGCATGCCCAAGGTCCAGGACGTGGTGAAGCAGTTGTTCGGCAAGGAGCCGCACAAGGGCGTCAACCCCGACGAGGTGGTGGCGGTCGGCGCGGCGATCCAGGCCGGCGTGCTGCAAGGCGACGTCAAGGACGTGCTGCTGCTCGACGTGACGCCGCTCTCGCTCGGCATCGAGACGCTCGGCGGGGTGTTCACGCGGATCATCGACCGCAACACCACCATCCCGACCAAGAAGAGCCAGGTATTCTCCACCGCCGAGGACAATCAGACCGCGGTCACGATCCGCGTGTTCCAGGGCGAGCGCGAGATGGCGAGCGACAACAAGATCCTCGGCCAGTTCGACCTGATCGGCATCCCGACCGCGCCGCGCGGCGTGCCGCAGGTCGAGGTCACCTTCGACATCGACGCCAACGGCATCGTCAACGTGTCGGCGCGCGACAAGGCGACCGGCAAGGAGCAGCAGATCCGCATCCAGGCCTCCGGCGGCCTGAGCGAAGGCGACATCGAGCGCATGGTGAAGGACGCCGAGGCCCACGCCGAGGAGGACAAGAAGCGCCGGGCGCAGGTCGAGGCGAAGAACCAGGCCGAGGCGCTGATCCACACGACCGAGCGGGCGCTCGCCGAGCATGGCTCCAAGGTCGGCGAGACCGAGCGGCGCGGCATCGAGAACGCCATGGCCGACCTCAAGGAGGCCATCAAGGGCGACGACGCCGAGGCGATCCGGGCGAAGACCAATGCCCTCGCGCAGGCCTCGATGAAGCTCGGCGAAGCCATGTATGCCCAGGCCCAGGGGCAGAGCTCCGGCGACGGCGCGGCCCCCGGCGAGGCGTCCGGGACCGGCGCCAAGGAGGACGTGGTCGACGCGGAGTTCACCGAAGTCGACGACGACAAGAAGAACAAAAAGTCGGCTTGAGCTTCGGGCAAACGGCGGGACGCCGGGAGGCGGGCGTGGCATCCGATTCCATCGACGGCCGCCCCCGCCCCCGCACGCGGTACGCGGGCGCACGCTTTCCATCGCGAGCAGGCGATGACCCGCCGACCCGCCGGGCCGCCGGCTGAGAGCGGATCGCGATGGCGAAGCGCGACTATTACGAAGTACTGGGCGTGGTGCGCGGAGCAAGCGAGGCGGACCTCAAGTCCGCCTTTCGCAAGCTTGCCATGAAGTTTCACCCCGACCGCAATCCCGGCGACAAGGATTGCGAGCACCATTTCAAGGAAGTCAACGAGGCCTACGACGTCCTCAAGGACGCCAACAAGCGCGCCGCCTACGACCGCTTCGGCCATGCCGCCTTCGAGCACGGCACGGGCGCCGCAGGCGCCGGCTTCGGCGCCGATTTCGCCTCGAGCTTCGCGGATATTTTCGAGGACCTGTTCGGCATGGGCGGTGGCGGCCGGCGCGGCCGCCCCTCGGGGCGCGAGCGCGGCGCCGACCTGCGCTACAACATGGAGATCACCCTCACCGAGGCCTTCGCCGGCAAGACCGCGCAAGTCCGCATCCCGACCGCGGTCACCTGCGAGGTGTGCTCGGGCAGCGGTGCCAAGGCCGGCTCGCGTCCCAAGGCCTGCCCGACCTGCAGCGGTTACGGCAAGATCCGCCACGCCCAGGGCTTCTTCACCATGGAGCGCACCTGTCCGGCCTGCCACGGCCGCGGCCAGGTGATCGAGGATCCCTGCTCGGCCTGCGCCGGCTCCGGCCGGGTGACGCGCGAGCGCACGCTCTCGGTCAACATTCCCCCGGGCGTCGAGGACGGGACCCGGATCAGGCTCGCCGGGGAAGGCGAAGCCGGGGCGCGCGGCGGACCGTCCGGCGACCTCTACATTTTCGTCTCACTGGTCCAGCATCCCTTCTTCCAGCGCGATGGCGCCGATCTGCATTGCCGGGTGCCGATTTCGATGGTCACGGCGGCGCTCGGCGGGGGCTTCGATGTGCCCACCATCGACGGCGGCAAAACCCGCGTGAAGGTGCAGGAAGGGACCCACTCCGGCCGCGTGTTCCGCCTGCAGGGCAAAGGCATGCCGGTGCTGCGCGCGCGCGGGACCGGCGATATGTACGTGCAGGTGATGGTGGAAACGCCGCAAAAGCTCAGCAAGCGTCAGAAGGAGCTTCTGGCAGAGTTCGAGCGGCAATCGTCCGGGGAAACCCATCCCGAGTCCGCGGGGTTCTTTGCCAAAGTCAAGGAATTTCTCGATGGATTCGGGAACCACCCGGACCCTGCCTGAGGAGAGCCGAGCCGCCGGTAGTGCTTGACCCACGGGGTCTGGCGCTTTACCGGTGAACATTACAATTTGGTCATGTGCGTCCCCCACGATGCCGTCTCAATCCATTCGGCTGCTCGACAAGAAACCTCTTCGTTTCGACGATGAGGTCCGGTTCATCCGGTCTTGGCTGGAGAGGCCGCTATCGACCGGCGCAGTGACGCCCTCCGGCCGCGTGCTGGCGCGCGCCATGGCCCGCTACGTCGAGCCCAAAGTCCCGGGACCGGTGGTCGAGCTTGGCCCGGGTACCGGGCCGGTGACCGAGGCGCTGGTCGCCCACGGCGTCGACCCGGCGCGCCTGGTGCTGGTCGAGTTCAACCCGACTTTCTGCCAATTGTTGCGCGCGCGCTTCCCGGCCGCCACCGTCATCCAGGCCGATGCCTACGGGCTGCGCCGCGCGCTCTCGAGCCTGTTGCGCCAGCCGGCCGCCGCCATGGTGTCGGGGCTGCCGTTGTTCACCAAGCCGGTTCGCACCCGCGTGCGCCTGCTGCGCGATGCCCTCTCGCTGCTGCTGCCGGGCGCGCCGTTCGTGCAGTTCACCTACGCGGTGGTGCCGCCCATTCCGAGGTCGTTCGCCGGCGTGCAGGCGGAAGCCTCCGAGCGCATCTGGATGAACCTGCCGCCCGCCCGGGTCTGGGTCTACCGCAAGAGCTGAAGGCGTCGCAGGCGCAACCGATCGCCGGAACGCCGCTAAAGCGGGGATCATGCTCTGATGCCGATCCCCAAGGTTCTCGTGCTCGCCGGCTCGATCCGCACCGGCTCTTTCAATGCGCGGTTGGCCGCCTTGGCCGCCAAGGAGATCGCGCGCGCCGAGGCCGAGGTCACGCGGATTTCGCTTCTCGACTTTCCCCTGCCGCTCTATGACGGCGACCTCGAAAGCCGCTCGGGGCCGCCCGAGAATGCGGTCAAGCTTAAGCGGATGTTTTGCGCCCATCAGGGCGTGTTCATCGCCAGCCCGGAATACAACGCGTCGGTCACGCCGGTGCTCAAGAATGCGGTCGATTGGATCTCCCGGGTGCGCGAGAACAAGGAGCCGCCGCTGTCCGCCTACCGCAACCGCGTGTTCGCCCTCGGCGCCGCCTCGAACGGCACCTACGGCGGCATGCGCTCCATCATGGCGCTGCGCCACGTGCTCGAGCTTGGCTGCGGCGCGCTGGTGATTCCCGAGCAGGTCGCGGTGCGCGAAGCGAGCCACGCGTTCGACGAGAACGACGAGCTCAAGGACGAGCGCAGCGCCGGCCAGCTGCGGGCAGTCGCGCGGCGCCTGGTCGAGCTGGCCCGGCAGGTTGCGTGACAGGGAGACCGGCATGGCGCCGAGCCCGCGCGAGCGTCTGATCGTTGCGCTCGACCTGCCGTCGGTCGGCGCGGCCGAGGCCATGGTCGACCGGCTCGGCGAGACCGTCGCGTTCTACAAGATCGGCTATCAGCTCGCGTTCGCGGGCGGCCTGCCGCTGGCGCGCGCCCTGGCGCAGGCCGGCAAGCAGGTCTTCCTCGACATGAAGCTGCTCGACATCGCCAACACGGTCGCCCAGGGGGTCGAGAGCATTGCCCGCCTGGGCGCGACGTTTCTCACCATCCACGCCTATCCGCAGACCATGCGGGCCGCGGTCGAGGCGAAGGCCGGATCGAGCCTCAAGCTTCTCGCCGTCACCGTGCTCACGTCCTACGACGACATCGACCTTCACGAGGCCGGCTATGCGCTCGGCGTCGACGAACTGGTCGCCGACCGCGCCAAGCGCGCGCATGACCTCGGCGTCGACGGCCTCGTCTGCTCGGCGGCGGAAACCGCGGCGCTACGCCTCATGGTCGGCAACGACATGGTTCTGGTCACGCCGGGCATCCGGCCGGCCGGCAGCGACAGCGCCGACCAGAAGCGGGTGGTGACGCCGGCTAACGCAATTTTCGCCGGCGCCGATTATCTGGTGATCGGCCGCCCCATCATCGCGGCGCCGGATCCGCAAGCGGTCGCCGCCGCGATCGTCGCCGACATCGCCAAAGCCGCCGGGTGAGGAGAAGGATCATGGCAAAGGGATATTGGGTAGTGCACGTCGACGTGAGCGACCCGGAGGCCTACAAGGCCTATGTCGCCGCCAACGCCGAAGCGTTCCGCAAGTACGGCGCGAAATTCCTCGTGCGCGGCGGCACGTTCGAGGCGGTCGAAGGCAAGACCCGCAGCCGCAACGTGGTGCTCGAGTTCAAGGACTACGCGACCGCGCTCGCCTGCTACCGTTCGCCCGAATACGCCAAGGCGATCGCGCTGCGCCAGGGCAACGCGGTCGCCGACATCATCGTGATCGAAGGCTACGAAGGGCCGCAGCCGACGGACGGGTAGAGCATGATCCCGAAAAAGCTTGCCCCGGACGCGATCCGGGGTGGGAACCGGTTTCCCGCCTGCGCGAAGCCCTAGCACGGCTCGTCAATTGGCGGATGCTTCGGCGGGCGCAGGCAGGTCGGAAAAGATCATGCTCCAACTATAACCGCGCCTTTTCTATCGAGCCGTCGCTCGCTATATCGGCATATCCGACCGCAACGCTGGAGACCCGCCATGGCGGACATGCGGCTCGTGATCCTGGGCGCCGGCGGGCGCATGGGTCGCACCCTGGTCAAGACGATCGCCGATACCGCCGGGGCAACGGTGGTGGGGGG
>DASZJC010000433.1:0-2677 GCA_035948495.1 Xanthobacteraceae bacterium
GCTCAAGGTCACCAACGGGCCCGGCCGGCAGATCGACTTCCGCTTCAACGTCCTGCACAAGCCGTTCGACAACGCCAAGGCGCGCCAGGCGGTCGCCTACGCGTTCAACCAAAAAGATTTCCTCGCCTCGGTCATCGGCGACCCGCAATGGTATCACGAGTGCAAGTCGCTGTTCCCGTGCGGTTCGCCGCTGCAATCGACCAAGGCCTGGGGCGATAAGCTCGATTCCGATTTTGCGACCGCGCGGCGCCTCCTGCAGGAGGCCGGCTACGACGACACCCCGGTCGTGCTGATGCAATCGACCGACATCGTGTCGCTCAGCAACCTCGCGCCGGTCGCCAAGTCGCTGATGGAGAAGGCCGGCTTCAAGGTCGACCTGCAGGCGATGGACTGGCAGACCCTGGTCGCGCGCCGCGCCAAGAAGGACCCGCCGGGCTCGGGCGGCTGGCACGCGTTCCTCACCTCGTGGGCCTCGGTCGACATTCTCGATCCGGTCGCGACCGGGTTCCTCAACGCCAGCTGCGACAAGGCGATGTTCGGCTGGCCGTGCGACAAGGAACTCGAGCGGCTGCGCGATGCCTTCGCCAAGGAGACAGATCCGGCCCGGCAGAAGGCGATCGCCGAGGCGGTGCAGGTGCGCGCCGCCGAATATCCGACCCATATCCCGCTCGGCCAGTACGTTCAGCCGGTGGCCATGCGCAAGAACGTGACCGGGCTGCTCACCGGCCCGTCGATCGCCTACTGGAACATCGAGGTGAGGTGAATATCCCTCCCCCGAAGGGGGAGGGCATAGGCGGCCTTCGGCCGCCGTTCTTGGAGGTATAAGCACGCCGATGCTATGCATCGGCTATGCGCGAAGCGGCGGGGGTGGGGTGCTTCTTACAAACGTAGAGCTTGCGCTAAGAACCCCACCCGGCTCGCTTCGCTCGCCACCCTCCCCTTTCAGGGGAGGGGTAACGCGCACGTGTCGCAGGTTAACGAACGATCACCATGGCCGGCTACATCCTGCGCCGCATTGCCGCGACCGTTCCGGTCATGCTGATCGTCGCGGTGCTCGTGTTCCTGATGCTCCGGCTCACGCCCGGCGATCCCGCCGCCGTCATCGCCGGCGACAACGCCAACGCCGAGCAGATCGCGGCGATCCGCACCCACCTCGGCCTCGACCAGCCGATCGTCGTCCAGTTCTTCATCTGGTTCGGCCACATCCTGCGCGGCGACTTCGGCGAGTCGTTCTTCTTCAAGAAGAGCGTGGCCGAGCTGATCGCGAGCCGGCTCGAGCCGACGCTCGCGCTGTCGCTCTCCACCATCCTGATCGCCGTGGTGGTGGCGGTGCCGCTCGGGGTGCTCGCCGCCTACAAGCAGGGCACGCTCGTCGACAAGATCGTCATGGGCTTCTCGGTGCTCGGGTTCTCGGTGCCGGTCTTCGTCATCGGATACAGCCTGATCTATCTGTTCGCCATCGAGCTGAACTGGTTCCCGGTGCAGGGCTATCAGCGCATCGCCGACGGGTTCGGCGGCTTTGTGGAGCGCCTGATCCTGCCCTCGCTGACGCTCTCGGTGATTTATATCGCCCTGATCGCGCGCATGACCCGCACCAGCGTGCTCGACGTCATGGGCGAAGACTACATCCGCACCGCGCGCGCCAAGGGCCAGGTCGAGCGCAAGGTGCTGTTTAACCACGCGCTGCGCAACGCGGCGGTGCCGATCGTCACCGTGATCGGGCTCGGCGTCGCGCTGTTGATCGGCGGCGTCGTCGTGACCGAGAGCGTCTTCACCATTCCGGGCATCGGCCGGCTCACCGTCGATGCCGTGCTGGCGCGCGATTATCCGACCATCCAGGCGGTCATCCTGCTGTTCTCCCTCGTCTACGTGCTGATCAACCTCATCGTCGACCTCGCCTATCGGGTGTTCGATCCGAGGATACGCTATTGAGCACCGAACCCGCCCTGCTCGCCGATCCGGCCGCCCGCGCGCCGGGGCCCGCGCGCCTGTTCGCCGGCCTCGCGCGCGACTGGGCGGTCCTGTTCGGCGCCGCCGTCATCCTGGTGATGGTCGTCATCGGCATCGGCGCGCCGTTCCTCGGCACCATGGATCCGTCCGAGATCTACCCGACGTTCCGCAACCGGCTCCCCGGCACCGAGCAGACCATGCGGCGCGCCGACGGCAGCACCGCGACCTACCGCCATTGGATGGGCACCGACAGCCTCGGCCGCGACGTGTACAGCCGCGTGCTTTACGGCGCCCGCATCTCGCTCGTGGTCGGCACCGCGGCCGCGGCGATCAGCATCGCCATCGGGCTCGTCGTCGGCCTCCTCGCCGGCTACATCCGCTGGCTCGACGGCCTCGTCATGCGGATCATGGACGGCCTGATGGCGATCCCGACGATCCTGCTGGCGCTCGCCGTGGTGTCGCTGTTTCGCGCCGGCGTGCTGAGCGTGATCGTCGCGATCGTGGTGCCGGAAATCCCCCGCGTCGTGCGCCTGGTGCGCGCGATCGTGCTCTCGGTGCGCGAGGAGCCCTACGTGGAGGCGGCGATCATGACCGGCACGCCCACGCCGCTCCTGCTGGTACGCCACATACTGCCCAACACGCTCGCTCCGCTGATCGTGCAGGGGACCTTCGTGTGCGCGTCGGCGATTTTGCTCGAAGCGATCCTCTCCTTCCTCGGCGTCGGCAT
>DASZJC010000434.1:0-8218 GCA_035948495.1 Xanthobacteraceae bacterium
CCGCGGTCGGCGCGCCGCCGAACGATGGTGAGGGAGATGGAGCGCGCAGTCCTCGTCTATACGACCTATCCGTCCGTTGTCGAGGCGGAGCGGGCGGGCCGGGCGATCGTCGAGCGGCGGCTCGCCGCCTGCGTCAACATCCTGCCCGGCATGGTGTCGCACTATTGGTGGCAGGGCGCGATCGAGCGCGCCGAGGAGGCGGTGATGATCGTCAAGACCCGCGCCGCGCTCGCCGACAAGGTGCGCGCCGCCGTCAAGGCAGGCCATTCCTACACGACGCCCTCGATCCTCGTGCTTCCGATCGAGGGCGGCGATCCGGATTATCTCGGATGGATCGCGGCGGAGACGGCCCAGGCGAGCGAATAGCGAATAGAAGCGGCGAATAGCGAATAGCGAATAGCGAATAGTGAAATAGTAAGAGTCTGCGCTGCACCGGGTTTCCTTTCTATTCGCTATTCGCTACTCCCTATTCGCTAATGCAGTGAAGGGGAACCCCATGTTCGCAATCCGCATGCTGGCCGTGCCGCTTCTGCTGGCCGCCGTCATGGGCGCGCCGGCCTCGGCCGACGACGTGACCGACGCGCTCGACCAGGCGCGCAAGGCCTACCAGGCCGGCGATTTCGCCACGGCCAAGCAGTCGGCCGATCTTGCCTCGCAGCTGATCGGGCAGAAGAACGCCGAGGGGTTCGCCGCCCTGTTGCCGGCGCCGCTCGCGGGCTGGACCGCCGGCAAGGTCGAGACGACCTCGCTCGGCAACGTGGGTTTCGGGGTGACCTCGGCAGGCCGCACCTACACCGGCCCCGGCGGAAAGACGGTGCAGGTGCAGATCAGCGGCGATTCCGCCCTGCTCACCCAGTTCGCGGCCCTGCTCAACAACCCGCAGATCGCCGGCGTGCTGGGCAAGGTCGTGATGATCGGCAACCAGCGCGCCATCCAGAGCCGGGAGGGCGACGTCCACATCGTAATCAACAACAAGTTCCTGGTTTCGGTCACCGGCTCGGGACCGCCCGAGGCGAAGCTCGCCTATGCCCAGGCGATCGACGTCGCCAAGCTGGCGAAAATGTAACGCCCCGCGAGGCCAGCGTTCACGCCTGCGCGGTGCGCGGAGCAGCGCCGGCTCCCGGCGTTTCGACTTCCATCTCCTCGAGCGGCCGTTGGTTGGGTTCGATGCCCCACGCGTAGACGACGCCGATCTGGACGAGGAGCAGCGCGGTCATCAGGCCGAGCACGCCGCCGACGCCGTAGCTCTTGAACAGCGCGATGACGATGAACGGCGAAACGACCGTGGCCGCGCGCCCGACCGTGTTGCAGATGCCGTTCGCGCGCAGCCGGATCTCGGTCGGGAACAGTTCGGGCGTGTAGACCCCGAACAGGATCGAGACCTGGACATAAATCGAAATCACCAGCAGCACGCCGGTCGTGAGCAGCAACGCCGGTGCGGACACGAACGGATAGATGCTGCCGAACACGATGGTGAGCACGGACGCCCCGATGATGCTGCGCCGCCGCCCGAGCCGATCGGCGGTGAAGGCGCCGACGGCGCATCCGGCGATCGAGCCGAGGCTGATGACGAGGGTGAACGCGAACGATCGCGCGATGCTGAGCCCTTGCTGGATGAAGAATTGCGGCAGCCACAGCACGAAGCCGAAGATCAGCGTATTGATGGAAATGAGCGTGACGCAGCCGACCACCATGCGCGGCAGGATGGTCGGACCCGCAAGCGACGCGAGGCTCCACGCCGGCGCCGGCGCGGCCGGCGTGGGGGCGGGCAGGGGACCGGCGCTCGCCGCTTCGCGCTCGATCGCCTTGATCAGCGCTTCGGCTTCGGCGTTGCGGCCCTTGGACTCGAGCCAGCGCGGCGACTCGGGCAGCGCCTTGCGCAGGTACCAGACGACGAAGGCGCCGATGCCGGCGATGACGAACATCAGGCGCCAACCGAGGCCGGGAAGCAGGATCGCAAGGTACCCCGAACTCTCCTTGGCGGCCGCCGCGCCCCAGGTGCTGACGCTGGGAATGATCAGGGTGCCGAGCAGAACGGTCACGGGCAGGCCGGAGACGACGATGAACGCCATCAAGGCGAGCCAGCGGCCGCGCACGCGCGGCGGCACGAACTCGGTCAGGGTGGAATAGCCGACGACGATCTCGGCGCCGAGCCCGAGCCCGATGACGAAGCGCACCAGGTTCAACGTCTCCATTGTGGGCGCAACAGCGGCGGCAAGCGAGGCGACGCCGAAGACCAGCAGGTTGAACTGATAGGTGAAGCGCCGGCCGTAATGATCGCCGAGGAAGCCGGCAACGAAGGAGCCGATCGTCATGCCGAGGAACGTCAGGGAGACGAACTGGGCATTTTTCGCGAGCGTCGAAAATCCGCTTTGCAGCGCCGCGCCCAGCACGGTGGTGCCGACGTAAAGATCGTAGCCGTCGAAGAACATGCCGGCGCCGATCAACCAGAAAATGCGGTAATGGAACGACGAGATCGGCAGCCGATCGAGGCGCGCGCCGGCGTTGACCGTGGACATGGCTTTCCTCCCCCAGCGTTTTGTTTGGGCCCGGTTAAGCCGGGTGGCGGGAAGCTATACGAATTGCCGTCCCGGCACTACCGGTCCGAGCGTCAGGGCAGGCCAAATCCGTGCCGTTGAAATCGCGAGGACGGTCGCGACGCCCGTCTGTCAGCGCTTCTTGAGGCCGAGTTCCGCCATCACGTTGCCGAGCCGCGCGTCGTCGCTGGCGATGAGCTTGCCGAATTTGTCGGCCGGAAGGAATGCGGGGGTGAATCCGATGGCATCGCCGGCGGCGGCGAATTGCGGCGATTCGACCGTGTCCCTGATCGCGTCCTCGAGCCGCGTGATCACCGCGCGCGGCGTCCCTTTCGGCACCGCGATGCCGCGCCACATGTCGAGCGCCACCGAATAGCCGAGTTCGTCCGCGGTCGGAACGTCGGGCAAGACCGAGGCGCGGCGGGAGCCGAGGACCGCGAGCACGCGCAGGTCGCGGCTCTTCACGTGGGCGACGACTGCGGCGGGAAGCTGCACCGTCGCCTCGATGTGGCCGCCGAGCAGGTTGACGACCGCCTGGCCCTGACCGAACGGCACTTCGATCTCGTCGGCCTCGGCCGCCGCAAACAGCGCCGAGGCGGCGAGATGGGTGTGGCTGCCGACGCCGGAATTGCCGACCCGCACCTTGCCGGGATTGGCCTTGGCGTAGTCGAGCAAATCCTTGAGCGTGCGCCACGGCGCGTCGGCGCGCACCGCCAGCACAGGGATTTCGACGGCGACGCGCGCCACCGGATCGAACGCGTGAAAGTCGAACGGCAGGATGCCGGCGTGATAGTTGGTCGAGATCGAGTTCGAGTTCCAAATGATGGAGTAACCGTCGGGATGTTGCTGCGCGACGTAAGTATAACCGGCGGCGCCGCCGCCGCCGGGGCGGTTCACCGCGACGACCGGCACGGCGAGTTGTTTCGACATGCCGTCGGCGAGCTGGCGCGCGGTCACGTCGGCGGCGCTGCCGGCGCCGAACATCACCGTCATCTCGATCGGCTTGCCGTCCGGGTAGTTCTGGGCGCCTGCGGAACTCCCCAGCCCGGCGAGCACGGCCGCGACTGCCAGGCGGGCCGCGCCCGCGCGCATCGTTCGCAGCATTCCGGTACTCCCGGCTCGTGGCGGCAAGAGGCGCTATTCGGCCGCCACCTTATGCGCCGCCACCCCGCGCGTCTTCACCACCACCTTGATGGCGTCGTCGATGCGCTCGCGCGCGTAGCGGATCGCGGTCGGCAGATCTTCTAGCGCAAACGTGTGGGTGTGAATGCGCCGCGCGTCGAAACGCTTCTGCGACATAAAGGCTTCGGCGCGGTGGGTCGCGCTCTTGCCCTCGCCGCGGATACCGTAAAGGTAGATGTTGTTGCGCACCAGATAGGCGACGTCCACCGGCACCTGCTCGTGCGGGAACGCGGCAAGGCAGATCTTGCCGCCGCGGTTGACCATGCGGCCCGCCTCGTTCACCGCGTCGGCGGCGCCCGAGCACTCGAGCACGTAGTCGACGCCCTTGCCGCCGGTGATGCGCCGCACCGCCTCGACCGCGTTCTCCTTGCGCACGTTGACCACGTGGTCGGCGCCGAGCTCGCGGCCGATCTGCAGCCGGTTGTCGCGGGTGCCGGTGAGGATCACCGGGGATGCGCCGAGCGCCTTGGCGACGGCGACGCCGAGCAGGCCGATCGGGCCCGGCCCGAGCACCGCGACGCCCTCGCCGGCGACGAGGCCGCCCAGCTCGGTCAGCCCGTACATGGCGGTGCCCGCGGTTACCACCAGGGTCGCCTCCTCGTCCGACATGGTGTCGGGAATCGCGACCAGGGTGTTGATGTTGTTGACCTGGTACTCGCAGAAGCCGCCGTCGGTGGTGAAGCCGTTGGCGCGGTGGCCCTTGTCCACGTCGCCGTAGTTGAGCCCGTAGTTGTGGCAGGCGGTGTACATGCCTTCGCGGCAGCGCTTGCACTGGCCGCAGCCGGCGTGGATCTCCACGGTGACGCGCTGGCCGATCGAATATTCGTCGACGCCCGGACCGAGCGCCGCCACGGTGCCCATGTACTCGTGGCCGGGCGTGAAGTTCTTGTTGAACGGCAGGCCGCCCTGGATCAGCGCCGGGGAGCCGTAGTGGATGATCTCGAGGTCGGTGGCGCAGATGGCGACTGCGTCGATGCGCACCAGGACTTCGGCCCGGAGCGGCACCGGCACCGGCTTGTCGACGAGCTTGAGCTGGTCCGGATCGCCCAGCACCCACGCCTTCATGCTCGCCGGTACGGGGAAATCGGCGCGCGTTTTCACGCCGGCGGGTGCGTACATCGGCAGCCTCTCGCGACTATGGCAGGGGCCGCGCGCATTGCAGACGCGGCCGTCATGCGAGAGCGTAGCACAAGGCAGAGGACGGAGGACAGAGGTCGGATGTCGGACGTCGGAGGTCCGACATCATCATCCGTCCTGCGTCATCCGAGTTCCGTCATCTGTTCTCCGTCACGTGATCGGCGCCGTAGTTCGCCTTGAGATAATCGGCGATCGCGCGCGCGTCCGCGTCGCTGACGGGCGCGCCGAAGGCGTGGATCATCTTGGCGATCTCCGCGTCCCACATCGCGGAGGTGAGGAACGGCGAGTTCATCTGGATGTAGTCGAGGCTGTGGCAGGCGCCGCAGTTGGCCTCGACCTGGTCGAGCCCGGGCCCCGGCTTGAGGGTGACGGGCTTCTCCTGGGCGGCGGCAGGCGCGGCCGCCAGCGCCCCAAACAGCACGATCGCGATTGCGCGCATGGAGGCCTCCTTTAGGCCGCAACCAGGGTGACGGTTTGCATGACGTTGTGGTGGTAGCCGGCCGGATTGAGGATCAATGCCGCCGTCTGGCTCTGGCCGATCGCGTTGGTGGCGCGCGCCGTGACCTTGGTGCGCCCGCGCGGCGGGGTGAAGTGGTAGGTCCAGGTGCGCAGCGCGTACCTGCCGGCGTCGCGGCCCAAGGCCGCCTCCGCCCAGGTCTTGCCGCCGTCGGTCGAGACCTCGACGATCCGGATGCCGTAGCCGCCGTCCCAGGCGATGCCGCCGACGCTCACGCGGGCTCCCGCCTTCACCGCCGCGCCGTCCGCGTGGCTGGTGATCAACGAGTTGACCACGCATTCGGTGATCGGCGTGTTGACGGGCGTCTCCTGGGAGATGAACCGCGCGACGATCGGAAACTTGCCGACCGGGATGCGGTAGGCCGACTTCATCCAGAAGCCGTCGAACGGCTTGGTCACCGCGTTGATCGAGACGACGTGCTTCATCCAGTAGGTCCCAGTCCAGCCGGGCACCACGATGCGCGCCGGAAAGCCGTTCCAGTGGGGCAGGGGCTCGCCGTTCATCTCGTAGGCGACGAGGGTCGTCTCCTCGATCGCCTTCCACACCGGCAGGCTCTTGACGAAGTCCGGCGTCTTTTCGAGCGCCGGGCCGTCGGCGCCGTTGAATACGATCTCGACCGCCTCCTTCTTCAGCCCGACCTTGTCGAGCACGTCCTTGAGCCGGGCGCCTTTCCAGCGGGCGCAGCCCATGGCGCCGTATCCCCATTCGACGCCGGGCACGTGCGGCTGGAACAGGCCGCGGCGATTGCCCGAGCACTGGCACACCGCGGTCACTTCGACCGCGGGCAGGCGCTTGAGCTCGTCGAGGTCGAGGGCCGCCTGCCCGTTGGCGCCGTCGCCGCCGATCGAAAGCTTCCACGTCTTGGCGTCGACCTGCGGAATGTCGGACAGGTGATAGCGCACGAAGAATTCGTTGTTGGGCGTGACGGGCGTGCGCAGGTATTCGATCGGGGACTCGTAGTTCGGCGGCCGGTAGGCCAGCCTGATCAGCGGCTTCTTGCCCGGCAGCGTATCGAGGCTGGCGTTCTCGCGCACGCCTTCCGGCAGCGCCCTGCCAAGCGCCAGCGGCTGCGCCTCGACCTCGCCTTCAAACAACCGCGGCAAGGCAAGGCCGCCGCCCACGAGCGCGACGCCGGCGCCCGCCGTTCCAAGCAGATTGCGTCGATTGATCATCTCAGGTCTCCCCTCGGTTGCGCTCCGGCCGTGTCGACGGGCCTGTTTTGCCTTGGTGCCGGTGCGTCCTCTTGTCGACGGGGCTCCCGGCGGTACGCGGGTCGCGCGCGACGATGGAATCGCGAGCGTGGCCCACGCCATCCATGGGGCGGGATGTCGGCGCGGCGGGGCTTATTGTTTGACGAGAAGGTCAAGGTTAACGCGCATGTCGACGCCTGCACTCACGAATGCACCGCTTATCATATCGCGTATGATGGCGCATTAGAGGCAGAACCGCGGCTTTTGAAGCAAACTCGAAACTTTATTCCCTCTCGAGTGGGCGCCGCGGCCGAGCAAACAGTTTCAAGGCGCGCCGCGTGCGGCGTGCATTGCGACGCGCGCGGCGTCGGCGCGCTCGATCGCCGCCGCGTCACAAAATCTGCCCAGTCCGATCCAATTTCAGTCGCATTGGTAGCGCACACCATCACGGCCGTTGGTCTCGGGAGGATGTAATGCGTATCTCCAGCGCCGGCCTCAGGACTTCTTTTGCCCTCTTTCTTGCAGCCCTTTGCTCGCTCTTCTTCGTCGGATCGTCGCTGCGCCTTGCCCACGCCGAAAGCGCGTATGCCTCCTACGAGGAGAAAAAGCGCCAGGCCAACGACATAGCGGTCAACATCATCGTCTCCGGCCTGTCCTGCACCTGCGCGCGGTTCGCCGAGGACATGCGCAACGTTCTCAACGACTTGCGTCCGGACGGCCTGCGCATCCTGCCGGTGCTCGGGGTCGGCGGTCTGCAGAACCTCAACGACGTGCTGTTCCTCAAGAACGTCGACATGGGCGTGGTCGACGAGGACAACATGCGCTTCCTCAAGCAGCGCGACCCGCGGCTTTACGCCAACATCGAGCAACGGGTTCAGTACATTACCAAGCTGTACAACTCCGAGTTCCAGATTTTGGCGCGCAACGACATCAAGACCTACGACGACCTACGCGGCCAGAAGGTGAACTTCAATCTAAAGGACAGCCAGACCGAGGTCAGCGCCGACTTCATCTTCAATAAGCTCAACATCGACGTGGTGCGCTCGAATTACGACAACGACGAAGCGATCCAGAAGGTGAAGAACGGCGAGCTCGCCGCCATGATCATCCTGACCGGCGCGCCGCAGGCGGCGCTGGCCAAGCTCAAGGCGGAAGACGGGGTGCACTTCCTGGCGCTCGACAAGGACCAGCTGCCGAGCCACGACTTGAAGCCGATCTTCGATTATTACCTGCCGGCCGCGCTCACGCACGAGATGTATCCCGAGCTGGTCCCGCAGGGCACGACCGTGCCGACGGTCGCCAACCGCGCCCTGCTCGTCGCCTACAGCTGGCCGGAGAATTCCCCGCGCTACAAGAAAATCGTCAAGTTCGTGCGCGAGTTCTTCGGCAAGATCGACCAGTTCCACGACCCCGCGCGGCATCCCAAGTGGAAGGAGGTCAGCCTGTCGGCCGAGATTCCCGGATGGACGCGGTTCAAGCCGGCCGCCGATTGGCTCGCCGAGCACCGCACCGTGATGGCGCAGCAGGCCCAGCAGCGCGACTTCAATACCTTCCTCGCCAGCGCGGACAAGGGCGCCCCGCGCACCCAGGCGGAGCGCGACGCGCTGTTCCGCGAATTCCTGCAGTGGCGCGACCGGCAGGCAAGACACCAGTAG
>DASZJC010000435.1:0-3277 GCA_035948495.1 Xanthobacteraceae bacterium
CTGGGGATCCGGTGACCAATGACCTACGTCGTCAACGATAATTGTATCAAGTGCAAGTACATGGATTGCGTCGAGGTGTGCCCCGTCGATTGCTTCTACGAGGGGGAAAACATGCTGGTCATCCATCCCGACGAGTGCATCGATTGCGGGGTATGCGAGCCGGAATGCCCGGTCGACGCGATCAAGCCGGATACCGAGCCGGGGCTGGAGAAGTGGTTGGGCGTGAACGCGGAATACGCCAAGGCCTGGCCGAATATTACCGTCAAGAAGGAGCCGCCGGCGGACGCCAAGCAGTGGGAAGGGGTCGCCAACAAGTTCGATGAGTATTTTTCCGCCAATCCGGGGGGCGGCGACTGACGCGCGTTAACCGATATCGCAACGACCCCCTCAAATACCGGCGCGATGACCGTTTTGCAGCACCCTAAGGCTTTGATTCTTGCCGAAAATGTGTTATATAGCGATTAAGTAACAACAGATCCGAGGGGCTCCCGCCGGGGAGCTTATTTTTTCGGGTTTTTCGGGGAACCGTGTCAGGGAGCGTGATGGTCCACGCGTGAGCTGTGGCAGGAAAAACGCGTCATCGCTTGAAGAAGAGCACCGTCAAGAAAGGGGCTGCCGGCTCGGTCCGGAGGGCCTCGGGATCGCGGGCGGCGGCCAATCGGGCTGCGTCCAAGAGCAAGGCGATCCGTCGCAGCAAACCGATCAACCAGGGAGCCCAGCGCGGCATGAGCAGCAAGAACAAGAAGACCACCCCCCGTCCGGCTCCGCGTGCGGTCGAACTCGCGACGCCCCAGCCTGTGGTCCAGCGGGCGACCCAGCGTCAGGGGTTCAAGACCAACGAATACATCGTCTATCCGTCCCATGGCGTCGGCCAGATCGTCTCCATCGAGGAGCAGGAAGTCGCCGGCTACAAGCTCGAGCTGTTCGTCATCAACTTCGTCAAGGACAAGATGACGCTGCGGGTTCCCACCGCCAAGATCGCGTCGGTCGGCATGCGCAAGCTCGCCGAGGGGCCGATGGTGCGCAAGGCGCTCGAGACCCTCAAGGGCCGCGCGCGCATCAAGCGCACCATGTGGTCGCGCCGGGCGCAGGAATACGAGGCCAAGATCAACTCCGGCGACATCGTGGCGATCGCCGAGGTGGTGCGCGACCTCTATCGCTCCGAGTCGCAGCCCGAGCAGTCCTACAGCGAGCGGCAGCTCTACGAAGCCGCGCTCGACCGGCTCTCGCGCGAGATTTCGGCGGTCCACCGCATCACCGAGACCGAGGCCATCAAGGAGATCGAGGCGGCGCTCGCCAAGGGCCCGCGCCGCGGTCCCAAGCCGGCCGAAGGCGCGGAAGCCCTCGTCGAGGACGAAGCAGCGTAAGCACGCGTCAGATGACGGATGTCAGAGGGCAGATGAACCTGTCCTCCGTCATCTGATCTCTTCGCCCGCCTTCACTCCACCACCAGCTTCAGCTGCTCGCCCGGCTTGAGCGGCGCGCCGGCCCTGCGGCCGTTGAGCACGAGGAAGCGCTCGAGCCGACGGTCGGGAACCGCCATGCGGGCGGCGAGCTGCTCGGCCGTCTCGTGCGGCTGCACGGTGACGACCTTGAGGTGGAGCGGCTTGGCGTTCGCGATCTCCTCGGGCGTCATGCGGCGGAACGTGTTCACCGACTCGCGGAAGATGCGGTCGAGTTCGGCGCTACGCTGCTTGGTCGCGAAGATGAAGCGATAGACGTCGCGGCCGAAGCGCACGACGTAGAGCCGGAACGCCCACTGGTCGCCCTTGGCGGCGCCGGTGGCGGCCGGGAAACCGTTGACGGTGAGCTGCTCGATCGAGTCTTTGTCGACGTTGTCGATCCAGCCGGAGACCAGATAGTCCTGGAGCGACTGCTCGGCCGGCACCTTGACCACGTCGACGCGCAGCGCCTGGCCGCCCCCGTCCTTGACCCCGAGCACCGCCTGGGACGTGTTGTCGAGCACGAAGCTTTCCGGCGCCGTGAAGGTGAAGCCGAGGCGCGGGTGTAGGAATCTGCGGCCGCGGACGAACCCGTCGCCCGGATCCTCGCCGTAGACCATGCCGTCGAGGGACGCGAGATAGGCCGCCTTGTCCTTCTCGCCGCCGCTCGTCGCCGGATATTGCTTCGCGTTGGCCTCGGCCACCTTGATGCGCTCGGGCGTCGCCGGATGCGTCGCCAGGAAGTCGAGCATGCGCGGATCGGCGCCGCCCGAGGCCGGCCGCAGCTCGGCGTTGCGCGCCATCGAGGTGAGGAAGCGCACGGCGCCGTAGGGATCGAAGCCGGCGCGCGAGGAGATGCCGACCCCGATGCCGTCCGCCTCCAGCTCCTGGCCGCGCGAGAAGGTCGCGAGCGCGAGCTTGTTTTTGGCGAGCGCCAGCGCGCCGACCTGCGGGTCCTTGAACACGTCGGAGGCGACCTGGCTGACGAGTTCCGCCTGGCGCAGCTGCTCCTCGCGGATCGCGGCGTGGCGCGCGATCACGTGCCCCATCTCGTGCGAGAGCACGGAGGCGAGTTCGGACGTGTCGTTGGCGAGCGCCAATAGCCCGCGCGTCACGTAGAGCTGGCCGTTGGGGAGCGCGAAGGCGTTGACCGAGGGCGAGTTGAGGATGGTCACCTTGTAGCGCAGGTCCGGCTTCTCGGAGACGGCGACCAGCCGGTCGACGGTCTGGCCGATCAGCGCTTCGAGGCGGGCGTCCGGGTAGGCGCCGCCGTACGCGGCGAGGATGCGCTGGTGCTCGCGTAGCGTCGGGCCGGGTTCGGCGGCGACCTTCGGCTGCTCGCGCAACGGCACGTGTTCGCCGAAGTCGAGGCGCGCCGCGTCGGCGCAGCCGAAGAGCGCAAGCGCGAGCGCCGCGGCCGCCGGGCCCAGGCGCCGCCTTGCCGTTCGGTTGCGCGTCGGCGTCACGCCCGCCAAGCCTCCGTCAGTTCCGCTCGGCCAGCTCGATCTGCTCCGGCCGGGTGGCCTCGACCCAGGGGCCACCTCGCTGTTCGACAAAACCGCGGATGCGCACGCGGCGGCCCTGAAGCCGCTTGGGCTCGAGGCCCGCGTTGACGAAGGCGGACTCGTTGCGCTTCGCAATGGTGACGGTGAAGTCCTGCGACCACCGCCGCCCGAAATTGACGTAGATCGTTGCGCCGCTTTCGCGGACCGAGAGCACCTTGCCTTCGACGATGGCAAACCGGCCGCGCTCCGCCGCCACCGCCGCCGCGTCGTCCGCCCGCCGGATCACATAGTACGGATCGGCCCACAGGCCAAGGTTCGCCGCCCGCGCCG
>DASZJC010000436.1:0-2216 GCA_035948495.1 Xanthobacteraceae bacterium
GAGGTAAATGGCAAAGACCTGGCCGCCGGTCGCGCCGAGGGATTTGAGCGTCGCGATCACGTCGCGCTTGCGGTCGAGATAATGCTTCACCGCGTTGGCGACGCCGACCCCGCCGATCAGCAGCGAGGTGAGGCCGACGAGAGTCAGATACTCGGTGAAGCGCTCGATGTTGCGGCCGAGTTCGGGCGACGCATTGGCGCGCGTGCGGATTTCCCAGCCGGCATCGGGCAGCTCGGCGTGCGCCTGCGCGGCGGCGGCCTCGATCGCGCGGTCGCTCGCGTCGCCCGGAAGCCGCACGCGATAGTGCCAGCGCACCACGCTGCCGGGCTGGAGCAGGCCGGTGGCCCGCAACGCGTCGATGCCGATCAGGAGCCGCGGCCCGAACGGGATGCCGCCGGCAAGCTGGTCCGGTTCGGACTTGAGCACGGCGCGGATTTCGACGTTGGCCTCGCCCACCCGGAGTTTGGCTCCCGGCGCGACGTCGAGGCGGGCGAGGAGGTCCGGACCGGCGACCGCGCCGAAGACGCCGGCGCGCGCGGCGAGCAGCCGCGGCAGATCGCCGTCAGGCGCGGTGGTGACCGTGCCGTAGAGCGGGTAGGCGTCGTCGACCGCCTTGATCTCCACCAACGTCGCGCGGCCGTCGCCGGTGCGCGCCATGGCCCGCATGGTCGCCGCCGCCGATACCCGGCCCTGGCGGTCGAGAAAGCCGCGTTCGACCGGGCTTGCCTCGCGCTGGACCAGCGAGAACGCAAGGTCGCCGCCGAGGATCGTGCGGCCTTCGCCGGCAAGCCCGTCATCCAGGCTGCGCGCGAACGAGCCGACGCCGGCGATCGCCATCACGCCGAGCGCCAGGCACGCCATGAACACGTGGAAGCCGCGCGGGCCCGCGCGCAGTTCGCGGATTGCAAGCCGCAGGGTCAGGCCGCGGCGGCTGCGGCGCGATGCGCCCGCCGTGCCGGGAAGGACGGCCGTCATGCCGGCATCCGGGCGCGAGCGGGCTCTTCGATGCGCCCGGACCGCAGCCGGACCACCCGGCCGCAGCGTTGCGCGAGCGCCGCGTCGTGGGTGACGAGAACGAGCGTGGTGCCGCGCTCGCGCTGGCCGGCAAACATGAGGTCGATGATCTGCCGCCCCGTTGCCTCGTCGAGATTGCCGGTCGGCTCGTCCGCCACCAGGATCGCCGGATTGGGCGCCAGCGCGCGGGCGAGCGCGACCCGTTGCTGCTCGCCGCCGGAGAGTTCGGCCGGATAATGGTCGACCCGATCCGTGAGCCCGACCGCATCGAGTTCGCGCGCCGCGCGGGCAAACGCGTCGGCGTGGCCGGCGAGCTCGAGCGGCACCGCGACGTTCTCGAGCGCCGTCATGGTCGGGATCAAATGGAACGATTGGAACACGATGCCGACGTTGCGGCCGCGAAAGCGCGCCAGCGCGTCTTCGTCGAGCCGGCCGAGGTCGTGGCCGGCGACCGTGACCGTGCCGGAATCCGGGCGTTCGAGCCCCGCCATCACCATCAGCAACGTCGACTTGCCGGAGCCCGACGGGCCGACCAGGCCGACTGCTTCCCCGCGGCCTATGTGCAGGTCGACGTCCTTGAGGATATGAACCCGGGCGGCGCCGCGGCCGAGCGCGAGATTGATGCCGGTCAGCGCGATGGCGCTGGCCGGCCCGCCCGTCGAGGTATCGTTCATGTGGCCCTTCCGCTCGCGCCCCGAGCCGCTTCGCCCGGAGGCCGGCCCCGCGGCGCCCCGCTCATATGGGAAAGGAGCGGGCCGGGTCCAGATGCTCGGCCTTGCCGCCGTCGTCGCGGCCGCGGCGATCGTGTCGGCCGCGGCGCAGCCGGGCGGCGCCGGGCGGCCGGTGAAGATTGTCGCGCTCGGCGATTCGCTCACCGCGGGCCTGGGCCTCCCGGCCGACGCCGCCTTTCCGGCCCGGCTGCAGCGCGCGTTGACCGATCAAGGGCTGGCGGTCGAGGTCGTCAATGCGGGCGTGTCGGGCGATACCGCCGCCGACGGCCTCGCGCGGCTCGACTGGTCGGTGCCGGACGACACCGACGCGGTGATTCTCGAGCTTGGCGCCAACGACGCGCTGCGCGGCATCGACCCGAAGCTGACGCGCGCGGCGCTCGACACGATCCTGCGGCGGCTGACCGCGCGCCGCATCCCGGTGCTGCTCGCCGGCATGCGGGCGCCGCCCAACATGGGCGCCGATTACACGAA
>DASZJC010000437.1:0-3439 GCA_035948495.1 Xanthobacteraceae bacterium
GGAGAGCAGCAGGTACTGGTAGAGGTATTCGCTCCACGTGAGCAGCAGCGCGTAGGTGCCGACGGCGGCCAGCGCCGGCGCCATCAACGGCAGATAGATGTGCCAGTACACCTGGCCGGGGGACGCGCCGTCGATGCGCGCGGCCTCGTCGAGCTCGATCGGTATCAACTTTGCATATTGCTGCAGGATCAGGACGGCAAACGGCGTGGCGAACATCACTTCCGCGGCGATGACCGACCAGAGGTTGTCGGAAAGCCCGTACCGCTGCGCGACCCTGAGGAACGGGATCGCCAGGAACGACGACGGCAGCACGTAGGTGAGCAGAGCGGCATTGCTGAGCAGCCGCGCCTTGGCGAGCCGCGTGCGTCCGACCGCAAAGCTGGCGAGCGAGCCGATCAGCACGGTCAGCAACGTCGTCAGCAGGCCGACGTAAAGGCTGTTGCCGAATTGGTTCCAGAAATGCTCGAGATACCAGTGCCCCTGGGTCAACACCACGCGGAAGCTCTCGAGCGAGGGGTCGGGCGGCCAGATATAGCCGGCGAACTCGTTGTCGCCCTCGGGGTCGAGCGCGATCAACAGCATGTTGTAGACGGGCGCGAGCGACCAGACCAGCAGCACGACGCCGAGCGCCGCCGAGCCCGTTTCGATGACGACCCGCCGTCGGCGGTAGCGCGTGCGGCGCGCCGGTCGGGCCAAGGACGGAGCGGCGCTCACAACTGAACCTCCGTGGCCTGGACCTTGCGGATCAGCACGATCACCAGCGGTATCAGCACCGGCAGGGCCGACAGCATCGCCGCCGCGCCGAGCTCCGGCTGGGCGAGATCGAGCGCGTAGCGGATGCCGAGCGTGGCCAGCACGTCGGTTGACATTGCCGGCGCGCCGCCGGAGACGAAATACACGCCGGAGAAGTCGCCGAGCGTCCAGATGGTCGAGAGCAGCGTGCACACGAGATAGACGTTCGCCAGCAGCGGGAAGGTGACATGGAGGAAACGGCGGGTGCCGGTGGCGCCGTCCATGTCGGCCGCTTCGTAGATCTCCGGCGGGATCGCCATCCGGCCGGCGATGAAGATCACGGTCCAGAACGGCATCCATTTCCAGATGTAGGCGACGATGTCGGACCCGAGCGCGAGCCCGCGGTTATTGAGCCAGATCGGGCCGTCGATGCCGAACAGCGCGTGCAGCACGCTGTCGACGAAACCCTGCTCGCCGATCAGCATCCAGTGGAACGAGAGAAAGGCGGGAACCGCCGGCAGCGCCCACGGCAGAATGTAGATGACCAGCAGGGCCTTGATCCACAACCGCCGGCGCATGAAGAAACCGGACAGCAGCAGGGCCAGGAACATTTTCACGTTCACGCCGAGGCCGACGTAGAGCAGGGTATTGACCGCCGCCCGCGCGTAGCGCGGGTCGGAGACCAGGTGGGCATAGAGCGACGGGTCGCTGCCCATCCACAGCCCATAGGCGATGGGATAGGCGGCGAAAGCGAGGAACACCGCCGCATAGGGAACGACGAAGGCGATGGCCCAGGTCAGCTCCGAGCCGTGCAGGCGGCCGCGCCAGGCGGGCCGCCGCCGCCCGTGGCGCGCGACCGGTCCTCCGGCGGCAAGAACCTGCTGCGTGGCGCCCATGCTGCCTTCGGCTTCGCCCGACCGGGCATATTACGCAGGCCGCCGCGAACCGCGGATTCCGGCGCCGGCCGGTCATTATCTGGGTCTTCGGGCGCCCGGGCAACGACGTTCGCCCTCCGTGGTCGGCGATCGCCAGCGCGGCGACCTCCGCCGCGCGCTAGTAGCGGATCCCGGTCGAGTTGACGCACGACCTCTCGGTCGTCATGCGCCGGCTTGACCGGCGCATCCAGTAATCACCGTCGATGCCGGTGGGCACGGCCGTGCCCCACAAAACACTCACGGGTTACTGGGTCGCCCGCTTTCGCGGGCGACGACGACGGTATGTGACTCCATCCGACTGGAATCCGCGCGCGGCGATCCTCGTCTTCCGGCAGTATGCGGCGGGTATTCGGATCGAGCGCGATGGGGCGGCGCGCATCGACGGCGCGATCGCGACCGCCTCCCCACTGGCGTCATCCTGAGGAGGCGCGAAGCGCCGTCTCGAAGGATGGCAGCGAGTCCGTACGTGCATCCATCCTTCGAGACGCTCGCGCTAACGCGCTCGCTCCTCAGGATGACGGACTGCTTGTTGAAAAGCTCTCGCAGCGCTCTAGCGCTCGCGCGCCGGCGCCGTCGTGGCGGCCCGCGGCGAGCCGAGGTCGGCGTCGGCGCCATTGGGCGCGTAGACGAGCGCGTCGCGCAACGTGCCGAGCGCCAATGTCCCGCCGATCATCGCGGCAAGGGTGAACCGGCGCGCGGCGGCGTGGAAAGAGCCTCGCGTCCGAAGCATCATTTGCTGCTCCCATTGCGGTCCCGTGCAGCCGATCGACCGCTGCTTTATCCGGGCATTTGCTAAAGCGGCGTTGTGGCACCGGTTAAAATCTTATCCGTCGCGGCAAAAACACGGCCGCCGTCATGCACGATTTGATGATTCCAATTTGACCGATGATTATGCGGCAATTTAATGCGGCAGTTTAGCCGGCCGGTAAGCCGCATGCGTTAGATGGGCGGCCTTCGACGTTCCCAAGAGGAGGATATGAAATGTCGATGATCGTGCGGATCGGCCTTGCGGCAATTGTTTCGCTGGCCGTCGTTTCCAATGCGACGGCGCAGAAGCCCAAGTCCCAGAATAACGTCAAGCCGTTCACGGCGGCCGAGAAGCTTTACTTCGACCGCGCCTCGGTGATGACCGGCGGTGCGGCGGGCGGCGGCGGCGGCGGCGACGGCGGCGGCATTTGAGGCCGGGCCACCGACCGGGTATCCGAAAAGCGGCGACCGGTTTTCGAAAAAAGGACATGCCCCGGCAATGACCTGAAGCGGGATGACGGTTCGAAGACAAGTCATCCCGCTTCAGGGGCGTGTTTCTCAACCGTCATGCCCGGCCCGTGCCGGGCATGAACGTCTTGAGGGTGCAGACAGGTCGCGGGCATGGATCGGCGTCGCTTGCGCCCATGCTTGCGCCGGCGGCACTATCCGCGGCGTTGGGCCGGCGCCTGCTTGCGACGTCCGACCAGGATGTCGTGGATCACGTCGAACACGCGCACGCCGAGCTCTCTTGGCATCGGCGCGAGCCACGGCGAGGCCCGCAAGGTGGTGCGCGCGTCGGACAGCCCCTGCTGCCATCGCGCCTGCATCGTCGCGCGGCTGAACTCGAAATCCTTCAACGCGCCCTGCGGCTCGATCGGGCGGTAGATGAGCTGCACGATATCCATCTCGGTCACGCAGCCGTGCTCATAAAGGCGTTTGGCCTGTTCGCTGTTCGCGAGGTCGGGCGGCAGCAATTTGTGCAGCTCGTTGATCGCATGCCGCACGTCGTGCTTTTCCCGCAAGGT
>DASZJC010000438.1:0-10337 GCA_035948495.1 Xanthobacteraceae bacterium
GCCAACTGCGTTGAAAAATGCCTCTCGCTAAGCTATTGATCTTCCTGAGAGCGCGGGCGTAGTTCAGTGGTAGAACGACAGCTTCCCAAGCTGTATATGCGGGTTCGATTCCCGCCGCCCGCTCCAGCCTTTCCGCGAAAATTCACCCTCCCCGTCACGCATGGTTGATCGGTAGCGTCACCGGGCCGCCTCGTTTTGCGCGCCCCGAAAGGCGGCAACCGCATGCCGCGCGTCGCCCGAGCGCTTGGAAACCCACATCGTGAGAACCGCCATGATCATCGTCCTCGGCATAGTGGCGGCGCTCGCGCTCGCCCTCGGCGCCTTCATCGCCGCCACCTGGGCGCCGGAGCGCAGCGTCGAGGAGCTCAAGGCGCGCTGGGCGCCGCCGCCGTCCGTGTTCGTCGACGTCATGGGCATGAAGGTGCACGTGCGCGACGAGGGGCCGCGCGACGACCCGAGCCCGATCGTGCTGCTGCACGGCGGCGGCTCCTCGCTGCACGCGTGGGAGGGATGGGCGCAGGCGCTCAAAGTCCAGCGGCGGGTGATCCGCTTCGACATGGCGGGCTTCGGCCTGACCGGCCCGTCGCCCGACGGCGTCTACACCGCCGAGAGCAACGTTAGTTTCGTCGTCGCGATGCTCGACAAGCTCGGCGTCGCGCACGCGGTGCTCGGCGGCAACTCGATGGGCGGCGCCGTCGCGTGGCGCACGGCGCTGGCGCATCCGGCGCTGGTCGACAAGCTCATCCTGGTCGACGCCGGCGGCTATCCGTTCCGTTCCGGCGCGACGCCGCTCGGGTTCCGGCTGATGCGGCTTCCGGGTGTCGGTTGGCTGTTGCAGAACACGCTGCCGCGCTTTCTCGTCGTGCAAGGCCTGCGCAGCATGGTTGGCGATCCCGCGAAGGTGACGCCGGAGATGGTCGACCGCGCCGTCGAGCTTACCCAGCGCGCCGGCAACCGCCGCGCGCTGATCGAGCGCTCGCGGCAGCGGCCGGCGGCCAGCCTTGCGCATCGTATCCGCGAGCTCACGCTGCCGACCTTGATCATGTGGGGCGGACGCGACCGCCTGATCCCGCCGGAGAATGCCGAGCGCTTCCACCGCGATATCGCCGGCAGCACCTTGGTGATGTTCGACGATCTCGGCCATGCGCCGGACGAAGAGGACCCGGCGCGCACGGTCGCGGCGGTGAAGCAGTTCCTCGGCCTCCGCTAGCGCCTGCGCCGCCGGAACATGCGCCCGCCCCCGGAAGTGCCCGGATGCCGCGCTGGCGCGCTCGTCCGGGCGACGGCGGCGGGATGTCCGCCCGGCTGCGGCAGTCGGGCGGTTGTGGCCGCCGCGGATCGGCTTTATGTGAGGGTCCGAGGCCCGTTCCGCGGGACGGGCGCTGAGGTTGGCTCATGCCCGAGATCGTGTCGTCGCCGCGTACGAGCGGACGTCCGCTCATCCTGACCGCTGCGATGGCGGCCGGCATGCTGATGGCGGCGGCGCTGGCCCTGTGGGCGTACTACGGCAGCACGGTGTTCTACGAGATGATCGTCGCCGGGCTGGCGGCCTGCTTCTGAGCAATTCGTGAGCGAGCGTTCGAGCGCAGCGATGAGAGCGCGGACTGCCCAGATTTTGCTGATGCTGGCGGGGTTCCTCGCCGGCGTCGCCAGCATCGTGCTCGTCGTCGTGCTGGTGACCGGGCGCGATCCGGTGCCGCGCGCCGGCGCCTCGGCGATCGGCGGCCCGTTCAGCTTGACCGACCAGGACGGCCGCACGGTGACCGACCGGGATCTGCGCGGGCATCCGTTCCTGGTGTTCTTCGGGTTCACCCATTGCCCGGACGTGTGCCCGACCACCCTGTTCGAATTGTCCGAGGTGCTGGGCAAGCTCGGCCCCGACGCCCAGCGCGTGGGCGCGCTCTTCGTCACCGTCGATCCCGAGCGCGATAGGCCCGCGCAGATGAAGGACTACCTGTCGAGCTTCAACCCGCGCGTCGTCGGCCTCACCGGCGATCCGGCGGCGATCGCCGCCATGGCCAAGGAATATCGGGTGTACGTGAAAAAGGTGCCGCTCGACCACGGCGACTACACCATGGATCATACCGCGCTCGTTTATCTGATGGACAAGGATGGGCACTTCGTGGCGCCGTTCAACCTGAAGCGGACCACGGAAGACGCCGCCGCCGATCTGCGCCGCTACCTGTGACGCCCATGGAACTATCGCGGCGCCTTCGCTCGGCCGGCGGCATGGCGGTCGCCGTGCCGATGGTCGCGCTCGTGCTCGCCGCGCTCGGCCCGGCGCGACCGGCGCGCGCGCAGACGAAATCGCCGGCGCCGGCGGCGACCCTCGATCTCACCGTCCCGAGCTTCTGGGATCCGCGCCGGCGGCCGGAACGGCCCGATCTCACGCGCATCAGCCAAATCCGCTTTCTCACCGAGAACGACTATCCGCCGTTCGACTTCCCCGGGCCGGACGGCAGCCCGGCCGGCTTCAACGTCGATCTGGCGCGGCTGATCTGCGAGGAGCTGAAGGTCACCTGCACCATCCAGGCGCGGCGGTTCGATACGCTCATCGGCGCGCTCGGCGACAACCACGGCGACGCGATCATCGCCTCGCTGGCGCCGACGCCCGCGCTGCGCGAGCGCGTCGACTTCAGCGATCCCTATTATCGCTCGCCCGCCCGCTTCGTGGCGCGCCGCGACACCAAGCTCGACGACATCGCGCCCGAGCGCATCGAGGGCCGCAAGATCGCCGTCGTCGCCGGGACCGCGCACGAGGCCTACGCGAAGACCTTCTTCACCGAGGCGGAGACGAAGTCCTACCCGACGCCGGAGGCCGCCCGCGAGGCGTTGCGCCGCGGCGAGGTCGACCTCTTGTTCGGCGACGGCATCCAACTCGCCTTCTGGCTCAACGGCACCGACTCGGGCAACTGCTGCGAGTTCCGCGGCGGCCCGTTCACCGAAAGCCGCTACTTCGGTGAGGGCATCGGCATCGCGGTGCGGCGCGGCAACGACACGCTGCGGCAGGCCTTCAACTGGGCGCTGTTCGGCTTGTGGGAAAAGGGCCGGTTCACCGATCTGTGGCTGCGCTATTTTCCCATCAGCCCGTTCTGATGATCGGCGATGACAACCAACCGCAATGAAACACGCGCGCTTGCCGAGCAGTCGAACGCCTGGCCGTTCGAGGAGGCGCGCAAGATCGTGGCGCGGCTCGAGCGACGGCCGAAGGACGAGGTGATCTTCTCGACCGGCTACGGGCCGTCCGGCCTGCCGCACATCGGCACGTTCGGCGAGGTCGCGCGCACCACCATGGTGCGGCATGCCTTTCGCGTGCTCACCGACGACAGGATCAAGACCCGCCTGATCGCCTTCTCGGACGACATGGACGGGCTGCGCAAGGTGCCCGACAACGTGCCCAACAAGGAGATGCTCGCCGCGCACCTGGGCAAGCCGCTCACCCGGGTGCCCGACCCGTTCTCCAACGAGTATCCCTCGTTCGGCGCCGCCAACAACGCGCGCCTGCGCGCCTTTCTCGACCGCTTCGGCTTCGACTACGAGTTCGCCAGCTCGACCGACTACTACATGGCGGGCCGCTTCGACGCGACGTTGCTGAGAGTCCTCGCGGCCTACGACCGCGTCATGCAGATCATCCTGCCGACCCTCGGCCCGGAACGGCGCGCGACCTATTCGCCGTTCCTGCCGATCAGCCCGGTGAGCGGCCGGGTGCTGCAGGTGCCGATGCTGGCGCGCGATGTCGACCGCGGCACCGTCACGTATCAGGACCCGGAGACGGGCGAAAAGGTCGAGACGCCGGTCACCGGCGGGCGCGTCAAGTGCCAGTGGAAGGCGGACTGGGCGCTGCGCTGGGTCGCGCTCGGCGTCGACTACGAGATGGCCGGCAAGGACCTGATCGACTCGGTGCGGCTGTCGGGCCAAATCTGCCGCGCGCTCGGCGCCGCGCCGCCGGAAGGATTCAACTACGAGCTTTTCCTCGACGAGCGCGGGCAGAAGATTTCCAAGTCGAAGGGCAACGGCCTGACCATCGACGAATGGCTGCGCTACGCCAGCCCGGAGAGCCTGTCGCTGTTCATGTACCGCGAGCCGCGGGCGGCGAAGCGGCTCTACTTCGACGTGATCCCGCGGCAAGTCGACGACTATCAGCAATACCTCGAAGCCTACCAGCGGCAGGACCTCAAGCAGCGCTTGGCCAATCCGGTCTGGCACATCCATGCGGGTGCGCCGCCCAAGCCGGAAATCCCGATCCCGTTCTCGATGCTGCTCACGCTCGTCTCCGCCTCGAATGCCGAGAACGCCGAGACCTTATGGGGGTTCATCGGCCGCTACCGTCCGGGGGTCACACCGTGGACGCATCCGCAGCTTATTGCGTTGGTCGGTCATGCCATGAACTATTTTCGCGATTTCGTGCTGCCAACGAAGAGATTCCGCGCCCCGACGGAGGCCGAACGCGCCGCGCTGCGGGATCTGCGCGATGCACTCGTACAATTGCCGAAAAACGCGTCGGCAGAAGAGATTCAGGATGTGGTTTACGAAGTCGGCCGACGCGAGCCGTTCCTCGACCGCACCGGCAAGATCAAGACCAAGGACGGCAAGCCCGGCGTGTCGCTCGAGTGGTTCAACATGCTCTATCAGGTCCTGTTCGGGCAGGATAAGGGCCCGCGCTTCGGCTCGTTCGCCGCGGCCTATGGGGTGGACAATATGATTGCGAAGATTGATGGCGCGCTAGCCTGGGGCGCATCGGCAGGGCGCACCCGATGGTTGGAAAGGGATGTCGATGAATTGAAGTGGTTGGCGAGGACGCAAACGCCGAGGACTGAGATTGCGCGACGCCTCAATCGTTCAGATGAGGCGGTCCGGAAAAAGATTTACGTGCTGCACGTCTCATACGTTACCCAACACGAAGGGCGAAAGCGAGAGGGTCGGTGACGCGGCCCGCCGTCACACGGCTGTAACCGTGCCGCGCTATCGAGTGCGGCGTCCCGTGACGGTCCGGCCGTCACGCGGCTGTTCGAGTTGGTCAAGCCCCTCATTGGTCCCAGCCGTGCCGCCATGATCGGCTGGGACCCTTTTTTTGCGCGCGCCAGGGACCGGCGATTCGACGCGAATCGCTCCGTCACGTCGGTCCGGCAACTCTCCCAGGATTTTTAGGTCGCGCCGCTCGACCGTTCCGGCCGGAACAGCCGGTTTTGCTGATGGAGCCTACTTCGCCCGCTTGCGCCGGCGCCGCTTCCTCAGGCTCAAGGAAACGCCCACCGCATAGGCCTTTTGCCGCACCGCTCCTTCCGAACGCTTGAGGTGACGGCCGATCATCCGCGCCGGCGTCTTCTTCTTCGCCAACGACTTCAGGTCACCGAGGTCCTTGCGTGACCATCCGCGGCGCGTTGCCCTCTTTTTTCTCAAAGCCATCGTTAGTTCTCCAATTGCTGGGACGACGTTTGTAGCATGGATTGCGGCGGCTGTCTGGCCCTGTGGAAATATTTTTTGAGCGCTTGATTTGTTGCTCGACAGCAAACTCAATCGCGGCCGTTGCCCGAATGCCTCGCGCACAACGAGCATTGCGGCGACTCGACAAGTCGAGACTTTCCGCCGCCGACCTCCTATAACAAGCCGCCGGGTCCTGGTCGCCCGCGCCGCATGATCCGGGCGGGTGTCGGTTTTCGCAGCGATTGCGCGCAAGGAAGAAGCCGGGGAATTTCGCCGTGCTCGGGGTTTTCGATCGTCTCGCCCGACCGTTGCTGCGCCTCGTCGATCCCGAGGATGCGCATGCGCTCGTGCTCGCGGCGTTGCGGCTGGCGCCGTTGTCGCGCGCGCCGAGCGACGATGCGCGGCTTGCGGTCGCGGCCTTCGGCTTGACGTTTCCCAACCCGATCGGCGTCGCCGCCGGACTGGACAAGAACGCGGCGGTGCCGGACGCGCTGCTGCGCTTCGGTTTCGGCTTCGTCGAAATCGGCACGGTGACGCCGCGCGCGCAGCCCGGCAATCCGCGGCCGCGGGTGTTCCGCCTCGACGCCGACCAGGCGATCGTCAACCGTCTCGGCTTCAACAGCGAAGGCCTCGAGGCGGTGCGCAAACGGCTCGCCGCGCGCGCCGGCCGCGGCGGCATTCTCGGCATCAACATCGGGGCCAACAAGGATTCGCCCGATCGCGCCGCCGATTACGTCGCCGCCATCGCGGCGCTCGCGCCGGTCGCGAGCTACTTTGCGGTCAACGTCTCCTCGCCCAACACCCCGGGCCTGCGCGACCTGCAGCAGCGGGCGATGCTCGATGATCTGCTCGCGCGGGTGATGGAGGCGCGCGAACGCGTCGCCGCCGCGGCGGGACGCAGGCCGGTGCTGTTGAAGATCGCGCCCGATCTCGCGCTCGCCGATCTCGACGACGTGGTCGCGGTTGCCCGCGCGCGCGCGGTCGACGGCATGATCGTCTCCAACACGACCGTTTCGCGACCCTTGGGCCTGCGCGAACAAGCGGCGGCGCAATCCGGCGGATTATCCGGCCGGCCGCTGTTTCGCCTGTCGACGCGCATGCTGGCCGAGACCTTCGTGCGCGCGGAAGGGCGCTTCCCGTTGATCGGGGTCGGCGGGATCGATTCCGGCGCGGCGGCGTTTGCCAAGATCAAGGCCGGCGCCAGCCTGCTGCAGCTCTATACGGGACTCGTCTACCGCGGGCTCGATCTCGTCGCCGCCATCAAGGCCGAACTTGCGGATTTCATGCGGCTCGCGCGCCACGACCGCCTCGCCGACGCCGTCGGTCGCGACGCGGCCGCCTGGACGGCGGAACCCTGGCCGACCTGAGTTTGCGGACGGCTCGACGAGGTGTGCTGATGCAGCGAGGGCCGGCTACCTAAGGGCTGCGGGTCGGATCTCGGTCGCGCCCGCTCGGCACCCTGGCGAGCCGCACGATCAACCAGATCGGGATGACGAGCACGGCGCCGAGCAGAAAATAGCGCCACACCCAATTCACCGCGTCCCACCCCATGTTCCAGATCGTGTCGATCAGCCGCCGGATGCTGTGGATGATGTTCCACGGATCGAAGCCGATCGCCGCAAGCACCACGCCGACCAGGATCGACAGCAGGATCAGCCGGATGATGACCGACAACGGCGGCCCGCCGAAAAAACGCTGGACAAGGTCGTTGGTCATGGAAGCTCTCCGCGAATCCGATCAACCGCACTCTATCATGAAACGGCCGCGTCCGGCTCGAGCAGCCGCTCGAGCGTCTCCAGCCGGTCGGCCTCGCCCGGCGGCTTGTCCCAGCGCAAGCGATTGATGCGCGGAAACCGCATGGCGAGCCCCGACTTGTGCCGGGTCGAACGCTGCAGGCCCTCGAACGCCACTTCCAGCACCAGGCCCTTGTCGGGGTCGTGCACGACCTCGCGCACCGGGCCGAACCGGTCGACGGTGTTGCGGCGCACGAAGCGATCGATCTTGATCAGCTCCTCGTCGGTGAACCCGAAATAGGCTTTCCCGACCGGCACCAGCTCCTCGCCGTCGGCGCCGGTGCGCCAGACCCCGAACGTGTAGTCCGAGTAGAACGAGGAACGCTTGCCCGATCCGCGCTGGGCATACATCAGCACCGCGTCGATCAGGATCGGGCCGCGCTTCCATTTCCACCACAATCCCTTCGGGCGGCCCGGCACGTAGGGCGCGTCGCGGCGCTTGAGCATCACGCCCTCGACCGCCTCCGCGTCGGCGCCCGCGCCGTAGCCGGCAGGATCCGCGCGCGCGGCCGCCAGTTCCTCCCAGGCGGCAAACGCGACGAGCGGCGAGAGGTCGACGCGCGGCGATGCCAGCCGGGCGATGAGCGCCTCGAGCCGCGCGCGCCGCTCGAAGAACGGGCGCTCGCGCAAGTCCTCCTCGCCCTCGATCAGGAGGTCGTAGGCGCGCAGGTGCGCCGGAAATTCGGTCGTCAGCTTGTCGGTGACGGTCTTGCGGTTGAGGCGCTGCTGCAAGGTGTTGAACGACTGGACGCGGCCCTCGCGCATGACCAGCAGCTCGCCGTCGATCGCGCCGTGGAATTGCAACGCCGCGGTGAGATCGGGGAAGCTTTTCGAAATGTCCTCGCCGGTGCGGGAATAAAGCCGCGCCGGCTGGTTGCCGTTCGCGACCGCCTGCACCCGGATGCCGTCCCATTTCCATTCCGCCAGGTAGGCCGTGGGATCCAGCGCGGCCAAGTCGGTCTCCTCGACCGCATGGGCGAGCATGGCCGGACGGAACGCCAGCGGGTTGGCGTTCGCGGGCTTGCCGCCGCGGCCTTCGACCCAGGCGAACAGATCGAGATAGGGCGGCGCGAGCGCCGGCCAAATCAGCTCGATGTCGTCGGGCGTCTTGTCGCCCAGGCTGGCGACCGCGGTCTTGGCGAGCCGCGCCGATACGCCGATGCGCAGGCCGCCGGTCACGAGCTTGAGCAGCGCCCAGCGGCCGGTCTCGTCGAGCGCATCGAGCCAGCGTGCGAGCTGCCCGGGCAGCTCCGCCTTGCCGAGGCTTGCCAGCGCGGTGACGACGGCGGTAAGCGACGGCGCGTGCAAGCCGTCATTTGTTTGCTTCACCTCTCCCCGGAGGGGAGAGGTCGGATCGCGAAGCGATCCGGGTGAGGGGGTTCCTGCGCTATCGAGAGATCGTAACCCCCTCACCATAGCCGACGCTTCGCGTCGGCGTTCTTCATCACTAAGAACGGCGGCCGAAGGCCGCCTATGCCTCTCCCCTATGGGGAGAGGGAGCAGCGGCTGCGGCCACAGCAGCGCTACCGTCTCGGCGAGGTCGCCGACGTAATCGTGCGACCAGCCGAACAGCACCGGATCGACCCGCTCGACGATCAGCGCGCGGATCAGGCCGGGCTTGGCGTGGGGGAACGAGAGGCTGCCGGTGAGCGCAGCAAGCGCCCAGCCGCGGTCGGGATCGGGCACGGTACGGAAGTATTCCGCCATCAGCCGGAGCTTGGCGTTGCGCGCGTGCTCGTAGGCGAGGCGGTCGAGCAGGTGGGCGAAGCGATTCATGCCGGCGCCGCCTCGGCTGGCTCGTCCTCCTCGCCGTAGCCGACGAGGTGCAGCGGGCACGCGCTGCGGCCATTGCTTTGGCACCAGTGCACCAGCGCGTCGGCTTCGCCGTGGGTCACCCAAATCTCCGGCGCGCCGGTCGCCGCGATGGTCGCGGTCAGCCCGCCCCAGTCGGCGTGGTCGGAGATCACCAGCGGCAGTTCGACGCCGCGCTGGCGCGCCCGCGCGCGCACCCGCATGAAGCCTGACGCAAACGCGCTCACCGGATCGGGAAAACGCCGCGTCCACACGTCCTTGAGCGCTGACGGCGGCGCAATGGCGATCGCGCCGGCAAGCTCGGCCTTGGCGGCATCGCGCGCCGGCCGCACCTCGCCGAGATCGATGCCGCGGCCTTCGTAGTAGCGGGTGATCGCGTCGAGCGCGCCGTGGATGTAGATCGGCCGGTCGTAGCCCGCCTGCCGCAACAGCACGATCACGCGCTGTCCTTTGCCGAGCGGGTAGGCGCCGACGATATGGGCGCGCTCGGGAAACAGCGCGACCGACTCGAGCAGCTTGGCGATCTGTGCCGTCGGATCGCCGTGCCGGAACACCGGCAGGCCGAACGTCGCCTCGGTGATGAAGACATCGCACGCAAGCGGCGCGAACGGCGCGCAGGTCGGATCGGCCACGTCCTTGTAGTCGCCGGTGGCGACGACGCGCAGGCCCGGTCCGTCGATGGCGATCTGTGCCGAGCCGAGCACGTGGCCGGCGGGATGAAACGTCACCTCGATTGCGTCGATGCGGATCGCTTCGCCGTAGCGTGCCGCCTGGGTGCTGCGGGCGAAGCCGTCGCCGCAGCGCAGCCGCATCAGGTCGAGGGTTTCCGCCGTCGCCAGCACGGCGCCATGACCGGCGCGCGCGTGGTCGGAATGCGCATGGGTGATCAGCGCCCGCGCGACCGGCGTGGGCGGGTCGATATGAAAGTCGCCGGGCACGCAGTACAACCCGGCCGGCGTGGAGGTGAGAAGCTCCTGTGGACGCATGGCAGCGTTAGAGCGGGATGATCCTCATCCCGCTCTACCTTATTGTTGGAGCATGATCTTTTCCGACCTGCCTTCGCCCGCCGAAGCATCAAGCCAAATGACAAGCCGCGCCAGGGCTTCGCGCAGGCGGGAAACCGGTACCCACTTTTCGGGATCAAGTCCGCGGCAGGCTTTTTCGGGATCATGCTCTTATGTATGAAACCGCGACGGCAAAACCAGCATCGATGAAACCGACCGCGCTGTTCCTGTCCTCCGGCGATGTTCTGGCCGACCGGCGCTACGCGCGCGCCAAGGCCTACGCGGCCGACGGCGATGTTGCGGC
>DASZJC010000439.1:0-2067 GCA_035948495.1 Xanthobacteraceae bacterium
AGCACGCGCGCGGCCTCGCGAAAGAACACCGCGGGAAACTCGAGGTGATGCAGCACGTCGACCATGACGACGTTCGCCGCCGCCGCCGCGGCGAACGGAAGCCGTTGCGCATCCGCCACGCAATCGAGCCACGGCGCGAACTGAATGTCGGTCGCAACGACGCCGTCGAGGCGTTGCTTGAGATTGCCGATGCCCCCGCCGATCTCGATGGTCGTCCCCGGCCGGCATTCCGAAGCGAGCCGATCGTAGAAATCGTCATAGACGACGCGCAGGACCGGCTTGCGACGCCAGACGTGCGCATAATTCGTCAGCGCGTCCGCCGACGGGTGGAACTCGGTGCTCACGCCGGCGGCGCTTGCTTTTGTGAAACGGCAGTTCGACCGGCCGCCAGCGCCCGGTCGACCGCGACCAGCACTTGCCGCGCGGACAGCTCGTCGAGGCATTGGCTGTGGCTCAGGTAATGGCCTTCGCACCCGAGCCCCTCGCAGGGAAGACATGGCAACGGGTTTTGCACGACCCATGCGTTGCCGCGGTGCTGGATGGTGCCCGCGGGCGCCCACGGGCGCTCGAGCCCGCCGATCGGCCATGGTCCGATCACGCGCGGGCTTGCCGGCCCATAGAGCGCGACGGTCGGGCAGCCGGTGGCAGCCGCGAGATGGGTCATCGAGGTATCGGGGCCGACATAGACCGCCGCGCCGCCGATGAGCGCGGCAAGCTGCGGCCAGTCGAGCTTACCGTCGAGCCGCTCGACCGGCGGATCGGCGCCTCGCCAGAGCGCATCGAGATAGGAGCGCTCGGCCGGATCGGGTCCGCCGGTGGCAACCACCGCAAGCCCCCGATCGGCGAGGGCGCGGGCGAGCGTGCGCCAGCCCTCGTCGGTCCACCGCCGAAACCGGTAGAGCGGATTGGCGTGCAGCACCGCGTAGCGCGCGTGCGGCAGCACCGCCTCGGCAAACGCGCCGCTGGGCGCAACGAGTTCCGGCGTGAGCGGCACGCCGAGCGCGCTCGCGAGCTGCAACAGCTCGACCACCCGATGGCTGTCGGGGTCCGCCGTGACGCAAAGGTCAAGGACGCGCCGTTTCCACCACGCGCCCCCGCCCTGGGCGGGCACGAGGCCGGCGCGACTTCGCCCGGCCACGAAGGCAAGAAAAGTCGGCCGGTCGCCGGTTTGCGTCGCGACGGCGAGATCGTAGCGGCGCCACAGCGAGCGCACCAGGTCGCGCATGTCCGTCGCCGTGGGGCGCGTGGGAACCGTCATGACCGCATCGACGTCGGGATTGCCCGCCAGGATGCCCTCGGTGCCGCGGAAGACGAGCATGTCGAGGCGCGCGCCGGGCAGTCCCAGCTTGAGGCTGCGCACCAGCGGCGTCGTCAGCAGCACGTCGCCGAGCCGGCGCATGGCGATGACGAGGATGCGCGGCTCGGGCGGCAGTGTCGGGGTCGGCGTCATGTTTTGATACGGAATTTTTGTTGACCTAAAAATAAGGTCGGAACGTTGTTGCCCAGGGGTTGGCATGCCGCACGTTGCTCAGCTCGAAACAGTCTTTCTCTCACGACGCTTCGCGCGGCTGAATTGAACGATTCGCGCGGCGCGCTCGTCCGCGCTCAGCTGTTCTCTATCCATTTCCTCGAACAGCGCCTCCTCGTCGGCCGAAAGGTATAGGCCCTCACATGCAAGCGAGGCCCGCACACCGGGTCGGCGGCGGCAGATTTCCGCGAGTTCGGTCTTGGTCAGGCGGCCTCTGTCGGGCAATGGGGTCTCCTGCAAGGCGTAGTTTGTATAGCACAATCCGTTCGCGCCTTTGACCGGGTCGACAGTGACGCTACCTCAGGCGGCTATGTCCGGCGGCTTTAAATCCGGCTTGAAAATTCAAGTGGATATGTTAATCTAGTCAGGATGACTAGATCGACTCAGCGTAAGCAATTGAAACCCCGCCGGCGGGCGCGCGACCAGCGCCCGGGGTGGTGGATGTTGCAGGATGCCAAGGCCCGCTTCAGCGAATTGGTGCGCCGCGTGCGGGCCGAAGGACCGCAGCACGTGACGGTGCACGGCCGCGACGAAGTCGT
>DASZJC010000440.1:0-3587 GCA_035948495.1 Xanthobacteraceae bacterium
CGCCTGGTCGGGTATTCCTACCTCGTGCCGGCCGTCCTGTGCATGCTCGCCACCGTGGTCGTTCCGATCGGCCTGGCGATCAAGATGAGCCTGTACAACGACGTCCTGTACAAGCCGCAGGATTATCACTTCATCGGCCTCGGCAACTACGTCCGTCTGGTCGAAGACCCGGTGTTCTGGCTGACGCTGTGGAATTCCGTCGTCTGGGTATTCGGCTCCGTCGTGCTTCAGTTCGTCGCCGGCTTCGGGGCGGCGCTGCTCTTGCATCGGGCCTTCAGGGGGCGCGCGCTGGTGCGCACGCTGACGCTTCTGCCCTGGATCATTCCGGGAGTCGTGGTGGGACTCATCTGGGAGTGGCTCTATCAGCCGAACTACGGGGTCATCAACGATCTGCTGTTGAAAGCCGGCTGGATGCACGACCGGGTCGCGTGGCTCTCCTCGCCGGACCTCGCGATGGGGGCGGTCGTCGTCACCAATGTCTGGCGGGGTATCCCGTTCTTCGCCATCATGTTGCTGGCTGGATTGCAAGCGATCCCGGATGAGCTTTATGAAGCGGCGCAGGTCGACGGCGCCGGCGTGTTGAGCCGCTTCTACCACATCACCCTTCCGCTGCTGCGGCCCATCATCGTCGTCGCGACGGCGACCCGCATCATCTGGACGTTCAACTACGCCGACTTGATTTTCGTGATGACGGGCGGCGGCCCGGCCAACGCCACGCAAATCACGTCGACCTACACGTTGATGCAAGCCTACTCGAACCTCGATTTCGGCTATGCCGGGGCGCTCTCGGTCATCCTGCTTCTCGTGATGCTCGCGTTCACCGCCGCCTATCTGCGCATAACCCGCGGCGTCGAGGAGGCCGGATGACACCTCGCCGCGCCTCACGCGACCTTGCCGAGCGGATATTGGGCGGCCCGGTCCTGTGGGCCGGCCTCGTGCTGCTGACCGTCTTTGCGTTGGGCCCGTTCATTTGGATGTTGCTCACGTCGCTGAAGGATCGCCAGGAGCTCTACGCGACGCCCCTGCAGTACTTGCCGGTGCACCCCACGCTCGAGAATTATGTCGACGCCTGGACCTCTCCGGTCACGCCGTTCAGCCGCTTTTTCTTCAACAGCCTGTGGGTATGCTCGGTCACGATGGTCGCCACGACGGTGGTCTCGGTGCTTGCCGGCTATGCCATCGCGCGCTTCCGCTTTGCCGGACGCGACGCGTTGCTGCTCATCTTTCTCGCGACCCAGATGTTTCCCAGCGTGCTGCTGATCGCCCCGCTGCTGACGCAATGGCGCGCGCTCGGTCTCATCGATACTTATCAAGCATTGATCTACTCGAATTTCTCGTTCACGGTGCCGTTCACCGTCTGGATGATGGTCGGTTATTTCAGCTCGATCCCGCGCGACCTCGAAGAAAGCGCAATGATCGATGGCTGCAACCATTTCGGCGCGCTGTGCCGCATCGTGCTGCCGCTCGCGGCGCCCGGCATCGCCGCGACCGCCATTTTCGCCTTCGTCGTGTCCTGGAGCGAGCTCTTGTTTGCGATCTCGTTCACCACGCAGACCAGCATGCGTACCCTGTCGGCCGGCCTGCTCTATATGGTCGGGCAGTACGAGGTGCAGTGGGGGCCGCTCTCGGCCGGCGTCATCCTGAGCACCGTGCCGGTGGCGATCCTGTTCACCTTTCTGCAGCGCCATCTGATCCACGGGCTCACCGCCGGAGCGGTCAAGGGCTGAGGGCGCTTTCGCGGCCCGGCGGTCGTTCGTCATTATTGCAGTCAATGTGAGGCGCCTCACACTCGCGCGCCGCCCCGCGTACTAAACCTCCTGCCGCGACCCACACCGTTGAGGAGGTTAGCATGCGCAAACACACACTCGTTCTCGCTGCAGTCGCAATCGTCGCGCTGAGCATGGCGGCAGTTGCCGGAGTCAACGCCCAGAGCCCGGCGCTCGGCGCCGGCGAGGCCGCGACCATATCGCCCGAGGCGCTGCAAGCGCAGGTCGATGGCGCATCGTTGCCGGTGACGCAAATCGACCAGCTGTACTGAGGACGTTTCGCTGCGCCGATGTTACGACGTTCTCTCGACGCCGGCCTGGCCGCCGCCCGCGGCTAGCGCGCCGTGTAGCCGCCGTCGATGACGAGCTCTGCGCCGGTCACAAACGACGACTCTTCCGAGGCAAGAAAGACGATGCCGGCGGCAATATCGTCGGGCGTTCCCAAACGGCCCAGCGGATGCAGGCTCTCGAGCTGCGATCGCAAGGTTGCCACGTCGGTCGCTTCGCTCTCGGCGCGGCGGGCGAGCGTCGCCGCGACCAACGGGGTGTCGATATAGCCCGGATGAATTGAATTGACGCGGATGCGATGGCCGCGCGCGGCGCATTCCAGCGCAACCGACTTCGCAAACAGCCGCACGGCGCCCTTGCTCGCGCTATAGGGGGCGGAACGCGCGCTGCCGACCAGCCCGAGTATCGACGATATCATGATAATGGAGCCGAACTGATCGCGCGCCCTGTCGTCCGGCTGCATCGCCGCAATTGCCGCGCGCGTGCCAAAATACACGCCGTCGAGGTTCACCCGCATGAGCGCACGCCAATCCTCCGGGCTCGTGTCGGCGAGCGGCCCCTTGCCCCCCACGCCGGCGTTGTTGACCAGCACGTCAAGCCGCCCGAACGCCCTCTGCGTGGCTGCGACGACCGCGGCCCATTGGGGCTCCTCGCCGACGTCGTGGGAGAGCGCGATCGCCTCGCCGCCGACGCGGCGGATGGCGGCAGCCGTGTCCTGCGCCCCGGACACCGACAGGTCGGTCGCGACGACGCGGGCGCCTTCGCGCGCCAGAGCTATGGCACCGGCACGCCCGATGCCCGATGCTGCCCCCGTGACGATCGCGACCTTGCCGCCGACCCTGCCCATGCCGTTCCCCTCTCCATCATCTTGAGTCTCGTCACTCTCACTTCTCTTCCCGCGTCCATCGATGTCAATATGGACGCTCTTCCGAAACGGACTCGCGACCGCAGAGGACGCCCATGACCATTCGCATCGCCGCCGTCGAGGTCAGCCACTGGCATGCGCTCAACGACGCTGCCTACCTGCGCCACCTCGTCGCCATGCCGGACGTCGAGCTGGTCGCCATCCAGGACTCCGATGCCGGCATCGTCGCGCGCCGCGCGGCCGAGCTGGGGGGCCCGCCGACCTTTACGGACTACCGGAACATGCTGGCGACCACGCGCCCCGACTTCGTCGTGGCGCTCGGGCGGCATCGGCAGATGGCCGGGATCGCCCACGACCTGCTCGATCTTGGCTATCCCTTCCTGATGGAGAAGCCGATGGGGATCGACGCGGCCGAGGTCGAGGCGGTGGCCGCCAAGGCGGCCCGGCTCGCGGCGTTCGTCGCCGTTCCGCTGGCGCAGCGCTACGGGCCCTTCGCCGTGCGCGCCCGCGAGCTCATCGCCGCGGGACGTTTCGGCCCGCTGTCGCACATCTACGTTCGCATCAACCGGCCGGGGCCGGCACGCTACCTTGCCTGGGATTGCGCCTGGATGCTCGATCCCGCCGAGGCCGGCGGCGGCTGCCTGCGCAACCTCGGCCCGCACGGGTTC
>DASZJC010000441.1:0-6089 GCA_035948495.1 Xanthobacteraceae bacterium
CGCCTGCACGCGCAGAAGGGCATCCTCGCCTGGTGCTTCAACGCGATCGCCCGATGACCGATATCGCGATCCCGGTGCGAGCGCCTGCGGCCACGTCGGCCGACGATACGATTCTGCCGTTCGGGGTCGCCGCGCTCGATCTGCGCGGGCGGGTGGTGCGGCTTGGCGGCGCGATCGACGACATTCTCACGCGTCACGATTATCCCGCGCCCGTGAGCAAGCTGCTCGGCGAGGCGGTGGTGCTCACGGTGCTGCTCGGCTCGACGCTCAAGTTCGAAGGCCGCTTCATCCTGCAGACCCGCAGCGACGGGCCGGTGCGGATGATCGTCGTCGATTTCACCACCCCGAACCGCATCCGCGCCTGCGCGACCTTCGATGCCGCCCGGGTGACCGCGGCCATTGCGGCGGGCGCGACCTCGACCGGGGCGTTGATGGGTCGTGGCCACCTCGCCATGACCATCGACCAGGGCCCGGACATGAGCCGCTACCAGGGCGTGGTGGCCCTCGACGGCGGCGGCCTCGAGGCGGCCGCGCACGAATATTTCCGCCGCTCGGAGCAAATCCCGACCCGCGTGCGCCTTGCGGTCGCCGAGGAGTTCCGCGGAGACGACGGCTTGCGCCGGCATTGGCGCGCCGGCGGCATCCTGGCGCAGTTCCTGCCCCGCTCGCCCGAGCGGATGCGCGGGCCCGATCTCGATCCGGGCGACGCGCCGCCCGGAACCGCCCCTCACGTGGTCGCCGAGGATGACGCCTGGGTCGAAGGCCGCTCCCTGATCGACACCGTCGAGGACCTCGAGCTGATCGATCCCGCCGTCTCGAGCGAGCGGTTGCTCTACCGCCTGTTTCACGAGCGCGGCGTGCGCGTGTTCCGCAGCGCCGTGCTGCGCGCCCAATGCTCGTGCTCGCGCGAGGGCGTTGCCGCGATGCTCGGCAGTTTCTCGCGCGACGACCGCGAGCACATGGTCGAGAACGGGGCGATCTCGGTGACCTGCGAGTTCTGCAACGCGACCTATCGGTTCGCGCCGTCGGACATCGGCGCGGAGTCTAATTGACGGTGCGCCGCGTGCCCGGGCTGTCGAGGGAGAATGCCGGGATCTCGATGTCGAAGCCCTCGCCCTGCGCCGTGACCATGCCGTAGGTGCCGGCCATGAAGCCGGACGCGGTCGCGAGCGGCACGCCGCTCGTGTACTCGAACGACTGGCCGGGCTTGAGCACCGGCTGCTCGCCGACGACGCCGGCCCCGCGCACCTCCTGGGTGCGCCCGAGCGCGTCGGTGATGCGCCAGTGACGCGACTTGAGCTGCACGGTCTCGGACCCGCGGTTGACGATCTCGATCGTGTAGGCCCAGAAATACTGGCCCCTGTCCGGCGACGAGCGCTCCTCGAGGAAGCGCGGGGTCACGCGCACCTCGATGTCGCGGGTGACGGCCCGGTAAAGGGCGGCTTCGGTCGATCCGCTCATGCGGCGAATAGTGGATTGAGCCTGCGCGCGGCGCAATGGTCGACACCGAATACCTGGTTGCACGGATGGTCATGCTGCGGACAACGCCCGGGCCCGTGCCGGAGCCGGCCCGCCCCGCGGGCTTTGCCCGCCCTCATATGGCAGGCGGGGGCCGCCGATGCTATCAAGGGGATTGATCCGCCCGATTTTCGCGCGACCCTCGACCAGGGCGCCGAAATGCTGCAGGCGCAAGGAGAGATGGGGTCCTGATGAATATGCAATACGGCGCGCGCACCGACGCGGTGATTCCTACCGACGTCTACGCCGACAACATGCGTTGGGTCGCGCTTGAGCACGAAGTGCCGTTGTTCGACCGTCTCGTCCAGATGAAGCATTGGAGCGAACTCGGCTCCTTCGATTTGTATGACGCGAGCGGGAACGCCGACACCGCCGAACGCGTCCATGACTGCATCGGCCGCCTGCCGGCCGGGCTCATTGTCGGGGCGGTCAGGGACCCCGGCGCGGCCGCGGAGACTCGCTAGCATGAGGCGCCTGCCGCTCGTTTGTGCCGGGGCCGGCCTGTTCGCGCTCGCCGCGGGTCTGTTCGGCTGGCATGAGTGGCCGCACAAGGCACACGTCCAAGCGGCGGCGCCGGTCTGCACCGGGCCGGCCGAGCTTGCCGCGATCCATCATCCGCTCCCGCGGCTGGCCGAGCGCGTCGCGCAGCGCGCCCCGATCATCATCGTCGCCGTCGGCTCCTCCTCGACGGCCGGCTCGGGCGCGAGTTCGCCCGCCGCATCCTACCCCACGCGGCTCGAGGCCATGCTGCGGGCGCGGTGGGGCAATGTCACCTCGGTGACCGTCCTCAATCGCGGCGTCGGTGGCGAAGAAGTCCGCAACATGCTGGCGCGCTTCGACCGCGACGTGATCGCCGCAAAGCCCGACCTGGTGCTGTGGCAGGTCGGCACCAACTCGGTGCTGCACGATCATGCAATCGGCGGCAACGCGGCGATGCTCGCCGACGGTCTCAATCGCCTCAAGGCGACGGGCACCGACGTCGTGCTCATCAACCCGCAATTCGCTCCCAAGGTGCTCGCCAAGCCCGCCGTCGCGACAATGCTGCGCCTGATTTCGACGGACGCCAAGGCCGCGAGCGTCGAGTTGTTCGACCGTTTCGCCGTAATGAAGTATTGGCGCGATAGCGCGAATATTCCGTTCGAAACGTTTTTGTCCCCCGACCTGCTGCACATGAACGACTGGGGCTATGATTGTCTCGCCCGGCTGCTCGCCGACGCCATCGTGGATGGGGCGACGCACGCTCCCGTGACCGCCGGCTTGCCGGTCGGCGCCCGCCGGTAGACTACACGCCCTCGAGCGCCGCCAGCAGATCCTCGATGACGTCGTCGGGGTGCTCGAGCCCGGCGGAAAACCGCACAAGCCCGTCGGTGATGCCGAGCTCGGCGCGCTGCTCCGGGGTGAGCCGCTGGTGGGTCGTCGTGGCCGGATGGGTGACGAGGCTCTTGGCGTCGCCCAGGTTGTTGGTGATGGCGATGAGTTCGAGCGCGTCGAGGAAGCGGAAGGTCGCCGCCCGATCGCCGTCGATCTCGAACGCCACCAGGGTCGAGCCGCCGCGCATCTGCTTGCGCGCCGTTTCCGCCTGCGGATGGTCGGGCCGGCCGGGATAGATCAGGCGCTTGATCTTGCCGTGCTCGGCGAGCGCCGCCGCGACGGCCGCCGCGGTGTCGGTCTGCCGGCGCACCCGCAGATGCAACGTCTCCAGTCCCTTGAGCAGCACCCAGGCGTTGAACGGCGACATCGACGGGCCGGTCTGGCGCAGGAACATGTGCACGTGCTTCTGGATGAACTCCTCCGATGCGAGGATGATGCCGCCGAGGCAGCGGCCCTGGCCGTCGATGTGTTTGGTCGCGGAATAGACCACGCAGTCGGCGCCGAGCGTGAGCGGGCTTTGCCACAGGGGCGTCGCGAACACGTTGTCGACGATGAGCGTCGCTCCGGCGCCGCGGGCGATGCCGGCGACCGCCGCGATGTCGATGACGTCGAGCGTCGGGTTGGTCGGGCTTTCCAGAAAGAAGGTCCGGGTGTTCGGCCGCACCGCCGCCCGCCATTGGGCAAGATCGAGCCCGTCGACGAGCGTCGAGGCGACGCCGAAGCGCGGCAGCAATTCCTCGACCACCCAGCGGCACGAGCCGAACAGCGCCTTGGCGGCAACCACGTGGTCGCCGGCCCTGAGCTGCCCGAGCAGCGCGGTCGTGACCGCCGCCATGCCGCTCGCGGTGGCGCGCGCCGCCTCGGCGCCTTCGAACGCGGCCATGCGCCCCTCGAACATGGCGACGGTCGGGTTGGAGAAGCGCGAGTAGAGGAACCCCGGCTCCTCGCCCTTGAAGCGCGCGGCGCATTGCGCGGCGCTCTCGTAGACGAACCCTTGCGTGAGATAGAGCGCTTCCGAGGTTTCGCCGAAGTTCGAGCGCAGCTGCCCGGCGTGAACCAGGCGGGTTTCCGGGCGGTAGCGGCGGGTCGCGGACGCTGACATCACGGCCTCCTTCGGCCAAAGAAAAACCCGGCCAGGGGATGATCCCAAAGCCGGGTCGCAAGCGTCCCCGGCCTTTTAGCGATTTGTTTTACGTGGCTGCAAGCCGGCCGGCTCAAATGACCACGGGATAAGATATGGCCATACACGCAATTGGTATTGGCGTCAATGTCCCAATCGGGTAGGTACGAGAATGCGGTTGCCCTATCCTCAGCCTCTTGCCCGACCTAATACCGTCGCGGACGTCTGGGATGATTGAGATGCCTGTGATCCAAAAGTCAACACCGGTCCGTGGCCTGCCATCCCCCGCGGACGGACTCCTTGAGCCCACCGGCCCCCTAGCCGATCTGGGGACCAAGCCCGGGTTGCTACCCCGTCAGCGGATCAAAGCGATGGTCCGTCGAAGAATGATTCAAGCATTCATTGAGATCGAAGAGGACCAATATCAACCCGCAAGCCTTGATCTGAGATTGGGAGCAAAGGCGTACAGGGTGCCCGCCAGCTTTTTGCCGGGCAAAGAGAAAACTGTGATGAGCCAACTGTCGGAGTTGGAGTTTGATGAGATCAATCTGCAGGACGGAGCGGTCTTAGAAAGAGGGTGCGTGTATGTAGTGGAGTTGTTAGAGCATTTGGATTTGCCTGAGAGCGTCTCAGCTCTGGCAAATCCCAAGAGCTCCACCGGTAGGCTAGATATCTTTACGCGATTGATTGCGGATAACAGCGACATGTTCGATAGCGTACGTGGCGGGTATCGTGGAAAAATCTACACAGAAATCTCGCCGAGCAGCTTCAGTATTCGTGCCAGAAAGGGCTCTAAACTAAACCAGTTAAGATTTCGCCGCCGAAATTCGCAGCAAAGCGAGACTACAAACTTCACAATATCGGACCGGGATCTCTTTGAAAAGCACCGCCGATCGCCGCTAGTTGATGGCGGAGAAATACACGTAAGAAAAGGCTTGATCTTGAGCGTTGATTTAAAGGGAGAAAACGGTTTGGTTGGTTATAGAGCTCAGAAATACACAGGTGTAATCGACGTCGATCAAGTGGCAGAATACGACCCCAGAGATTTCTGGGAGCAGGTTCACGTTCGCAATTTTAAGAAGCTCATTTTGGACCCCAATCAATTTTACGTCCTGGCGTCGCGAGAGCGCATACACATCCCCCCTGAATGGGCGGCGGAAATGGTGCCGATAGATCCAATGATGGGGGAATTTCGGGTACACTATGCAGGCTTTTTCGATCCGGGATTTGGATTTACCGAACACGGACACCCAGGGAGCCGTGCGGTTCTTGAGGTTCGCAGCCACGAAATACCATTTGCCCTGGAGGATGGGCAAGCGATTGGCAGACTAGTGTATGAGCCGGTTGCAGAAACACCTGATGTGCTTTATGGCCAAATGGACACCTCAAATTATCAAGGGCAGAGCCTCAAGCTCTCAAAGCATTTTCGGGCGTGAGTGGTCTCCAAACGCAACATGGAACCGTAGGGCGGGCAAAGCGCCGCGAAGTCAGCGCGTCATTGCGAGGAGCGACCCGCCTTCGCTCGCCCAGCGAGCTACGGCGGGTTTGAGTCCGCCGAAGCGCGGAGCGCGAAGGCGGAAGCGACGAAGCAATCCAGGCCACGCGCGAAGCCTGGATTGCTTCGTCGCCCCTTCGGGGCTCCTCGCAATGACGGCAACTACGCCGCCGCCACGTACCCGTCGCGGCGGATGTCGCAGGCGCCGGTAAGCACGCCGGTGCGCGGCTCGCGCGCGATGCCCTGCATGCCGCCGACCAGCATCTTCTCCCACGGCGGGCCGACGTCGACCTCGTGGCCGCGCGTGCGCAGCGCTTCGAGGGTCGCCGGCGGGATGCGCGATTCGATCAGGACGCGGCGGCCGTCCCACAGCCGCGCGCGCGGCGCATCGACCGCGTCCTGCAGTGACAGGCCGTAATCGACGTGCTGGACCATGACCTGCGCCTGCGTCTGGCAGATGCCGTAGCTGCCGGGCGTGCCGAGCACGATGACCGGTTCGCCGTCGCGCGTCGCGATCGAGGGCGCGAGCGGCAACGCGAGCGGCGCGCCGGGGGCGAGATGATTGCGCGTGCCGGCCGCGGCCTC
>DASZJC010000442.1:0-1879 GCA_035948495.1 Xanthobacteraceae bacterium
CGAATCGTAGGAGCCGCGGTGCACGAACTTGAGCGCCTTGCCTTCGGGCGACGTGCCGACGGCGAGGTCGCCTTTCGGCGGATCCTTGGGGGTCTCGGCGACCGGCACCGCCGCCTGGAACTCGAAGCCGGCATCGTCGGACGCCGTGTAGATCGTCATCGCCGGCCCGGCGGGCTTGATGCCCTGGTGGTCGAGGTACGCGTAGACGTTCTTGAACGAGTCGAGGATCGTTTCGAACGCCGAGTCCCACGTGGCCTGGCCCTTGAGATAAATGATCGTCTTCGGGGTCAGGGTCAGTTCTTCGCCGAACGGGTCTCCCGGCTGGGTCGGTGCGTCCGGCGCGGGCGCGGCAGGAGCCGGGCTGGCGGGCGCCAGCGGGGCCGGGGCCTGGGCCAGGGAAGACCCCGGGCCCGCGAGTGCCAGCGCCGCGACGACGAAGGCCGCCGGCAACGACTTGCCAAGGCAAAGCATCGACCTCTCCTGTCCAACGTCCCGGCAACCGGGTTTTATTGAAACCCGCTGCCGATAACTAGTGCCGCGAACCCGAAGTTCGCACAACATTGCGGCAAGTGCGGGCGCGAACTTCGAGTTCAAAAGCGGCACTAGAATCATAGAGTTGCTAGTGTCCTTCGATTCCGAAGTTCGCATCAGAGGGTGCCGCAAGGTTGAGCGAACTTCGGAATCGGGACACTAGCCTGCGACCATTACCACGCCGGCTGCGGCCTGGCCTGCCGGAAAATCGCAGGCCGGCCGCCCGTTTGCGATGTCCGGCTGGTAAAAGCCAACTCTTCGGCCATATAAAGGCGACCCTGAAAGGGCGATCATGAGCGCGCTCGCCGACCATCCTTTCGTCAAGATGAACGGCCTCGGCAACGAGATCGTGCTGGTCGACATGCGCGCGGCGCCGACCGCGGTCACCGCCGACGATGCGCGGGCGGCCTCCCAGCCGGGCGGCGTGCCGTACGACCAGCTGATGGCGCTTTATCCGCCGCGCACGCCCGGCACCGACGCGTTCGTGCGCATCTACAACAACGACGGCTCGGAAGCCGGCGCCTGCGGCAACGGCATGCGCTGCCTCGCCTCGCTGCTGGTCGAGGAGACCGGCAAGAACGCGCTTGCGGTCGAGACCCAGGCCGGCCTGCTCAATTGCTGGAAGGCCGGAGAGGAATCGTTCACGGTCGACATGGGCGTGCCGCGCTTTGCCTGGAACGAGATTCCGCTCGCCGAGGAATTCCGCGACACGCGGGCGATCGAGCTGCAGATCGGGCCGATCGACAAGCCGATCCTGCATTCGCCGTCCGTGGTCAATATCGGCAATCCGCACGCGATCTTCTGGGTCGACGACGTTGCGCCTTACGATCTCGGCCGCATCGGGCCGCTGCTCGAGAACCATCCGATTTTTCCCGAGCGCGCCAACATCTCGCTCGCGGCGGTCAAATCGCGCGAGCAGCTCGTGGTGCGCACGTGGGAACGCGGCGCCGGGCTCACCCGCGCATGCGGTTCCGCCGCCTGCGCGGCCGCGGTCGCGGCTACCCGCACCCGGCGCACCGGCCGCAAGGTGACGGTGACGGTGCCGGGCGGGGACCTGTCGATCGAATGGCGCGAGGCCGACGACCATGTGCTGATGACCGGTCCGGTCGAATACGAATTTGCCGGCCGGTTCGACCCGGCGCTGTTCGCGGCGTAAGAGTTGGCGATGACCCTCGACGTCGTGACCTTCGGCTGCCGCCTCAATGCCTACGAGTCCGAGGCGATGCGCCGCGTGGCCATGGCCGCCGGGCTCGACGACGCCGTGATCGTCAACACCTGCGCGGTCACCGGCGAGGCGGTGCGCCAGGCGCGCCAGGCGATCCGCCGGCTGCGCCGCGAGCGGCCGCAC
>DASZJC010000443.1:0-2202 GCA_035948495.1 Xanthobacteraceae bacterium
CAGCGAAAACTCGACCTGCGAGCGGGCGCCCCACATGATGCCGGTGACGATCGCGACGATGCCGGCGGCGAACCACACGATCACCCAGATCTGCTCGAGCGAGATGCCGACCGAGAGCGCGGCGCGGTGGCTGTCGGCGACCGCGCGCAGCGCCCGACCGATGCGGGTCTTCTGGAAGAACAGCGCCAGCGCCGCCACCATGATCGAGGCGATGACGGCGGCGGCGATGTCGATCTTCTGCAGCGAGACGAAGCCGCCGAGCATCTTGATGTCGTAGGCGCCGTGCGGCAGGTAGAGCTCGTCGGCGATCATGATCTTGGGCTCGCCGCCGAACACCAGCTCGCCGAACCCGATGAGGAAATAGGTGAGGCCGAACGTCGCCATGAACAGGATGATGTCGGGCTGGTTGACCAGCGGGCGCAGCACCAGCCGCTCGACCGCGAAGGCGAGCGCCAGCATCACCGCGAAGGTGAGCGCCAGCGCCAGGAACGCCGGAATGCCGACCGCATGTAGGGCGACGAGGCTCATCGCCGCGAACACCACCATGATGCCCTGGGCGAAGTTGAACACGCCCGAGGCCTTGAAGATCAGCACGAAGCCGAGCGCGATCAGCGAATAGAGCACGCCGCCGACGAGCCCTTCCCACAGGGTCTGCACCAAGAGGTCGGGCGCCGTGCCCATTTGCACGAACGGATCGATGAATATTTTGTAGAGCAGGTCCAAGGCAGATCCTTACCGTAGCGGCACAATCTCTCGATCGTCATCGCCCGGCTTGACCGGGCGATCCAGTAAACACGGATGACCGTTTGACCGACGATCGTGCGTCATCGCACGCGCACGGAGTACTGGATCGCCCGCCTGCGCGGGCGATGACGAGGAAGAGTGGTTTGACGACATCGAGCGCACCCTCTAGTGCGCGACGCCCAGGTAGGCGTCGATGACCTTGCTGTCGCGCTTCACCTCGTCCGGCGTTCCGTCGGCGATCTTGCGCCCGTAGTCGAGCACGAGCACGCGGTTCGACAGATCCATCACCACGCCCATGTCGTGCTCGATCAGCGCGATGGTGGTGCCGTAGTGATTGTTGACGTCGAGGATGAAGCGGGACATGTCCTCCTTCTCCTCGAGGTTCATGCCCGCCATCGGCTCGTCGAGCAGCAACAGGTCGGGCTCCATGGCGAGCGCGCGGCCGAGCTCGACCCGCTTCTGCAGGCCGTACGGCAGGCGGCCGACCTGGACGCGGCGGATCGCGTTGATCTCGAGGAAGTCGATGATCTCCTCGACCCGCCGGCGGTGCTCGACTTCCTCGGCGAGCGCCGGGCCGTGCCGCAGCAATTGCCACAAGAAGCCGCGGTGCATCTTCAGGCTGCGCCCGGTCATGATGTTGTCGAGCGCGCTCATGCCCTTGAACAGCGCGACGTTTTGGAAGGTGCGCGCGATGCCGCCGCTCGCCGCTTCATGCGGGCGCATCTTCTCGCGCGTCTCGCCGCGAAAGGTGATGCGGCCGTCCTGCGGCTGATAGAAGCCGTTGATGACGTTGAGCAGCGAGGTCTTGCCGGCGCCGTTCGGCCCGATGATGGCGCGGATCTCGCCCTTGCGGATGTCGAAGGAGACGTCGGAGATCGCCTTCACGCCGCCGAACGCGAGCGACACGTTCTCGAGCGAGAGCAGCACCTGGCCGGCCAGCACCTCGCCCGACGGCGCCCTCACCTAATCCCTCCCCTGCAAGGGGAGGGTCGGCGGCCGAAGGCCGCCGGGGTGGGGTGAACTTCGTAGCCCGCATGAAGCGAAGCGAAATGCGGGGCGGCGTTCCCGGATTGCGCTTCGCTCCATCCGGGCTACCAAACGCGACTCTGTCACCCTCACCCGGCAATCCGCGAGCAAGCTCGCGAATTGCCGACCTCTCCCCGCCGGGGAGAGGTGAAGCGCGGCCGTTGCACCGCAGTGGCTCACGCAGCCTTCTCCATGGCGGCGGGGGCGACCGGCGCGACCTTCACGTCGCGAATCTTCAGGCGCGCCGACATGGTGCCCTTGCGGCCGTCCTCGAACGTCACTTCGGTCGAGATCGCGGCCTCGCTCGCGCCCTCGTAGAGCGCCTTGACCAGCGCGCCGTAGCGGTCGCCGATCAGGCCGCGGCGCACCTTCATGGTGCGGGTGAGTTCCCCGTCGTCGGCGTCGAGCTCCTTGTGCAGGATGAGGAAGCGC
>DASZJC010000444.1:0-6022 GCA_035948495.1 Xanthobacteraceae bacterium
TGCTTCACCACGTCCTGGACCTTGGGCATGCGCGTCATGCCGCCGACCAGCACGACCTCGTTGATCTCACCGGCGGAAACGCCCGCGTCTTTCAACGCCTGCCGGCACGGATCGACGGTCTTCTGGATGAGGTCGTCGACCAGCGCCTCGAACTTGGCGCGGGTGAGCTTCATGGTCAGATGCTTCGGACCGGACGCGTCCGCGGTGATGAACGGCAGGTTGATCTCGGTCTGGGTGGTCGAGGACAGCTCGATCTTGGCCTTCTCGGCCGCCTCCTTGAGGCGCTGCAGCGCCAGCTTGTCGCGGCGCAGATCGATGCCCTGCTCCTTCTGGAACTCGTCGGCGAGATAGTTGACGAGCCGCATGTCGAAGTCTTCGCCGCCCAGGAAGGTGTCGCCGTTGGTCGACTTCACCTCGAAGACGCCGTCGCCGATCTCCAGCACCGAAATGTCGAAGGTGCCGCCGCCCAGGTCGTAGACCGCGATGGTGCCGGTCTTCTTCTTGTCGAGCCCGTAGGCGAGCGCGGCCGCGGTCGGCTCGTTGATGATGCGCAGCACTTCGAGGCCGGCGATCTTGCCGGCGTCCTTGGTGGCTTGGCGCTGGGCGTCGTTGAAGTAGGCCGGGACGGTGATGACCGCCTGTTCGACCTTCTGGCCGAGGTGGGCCTCCGCGGTCTCCTTCATCTTCTGCAGGATGAAGGCAGAGATTTGCGAGGGCGAATATTGCTTGCCGTCCGCCTCGACCCAGGCGTCGCCGTTCGAGGCGCGCCCGATCTTGTAGGGGACGAGCTTCTTGTCCTTCTCGACCATCGGGTCGTCGTAGCGCCGGCCGATCAGGCGCTTGACGGCGAAGAACGTCCGCTCCGGATTGGTCACCGCCTGGCGCTTGGCGGGCTGGCCGACCAGCCGCTCGCCGTCGTCGCTGAAGGCGACGATCGAGGGCGTGGTGCGCATGCCTTCCGCGTTCTCGATGACCTTGGGCGTCGCGCCGTCCATGACCGCGACGCACGAATTGGTGGTGCCCAGGTCGATACCGATGACCTTACCCATGATCCGTCCTTTCTTTTCGGCAGGTCGACCGGGCCTTGAGAGCGCCCGGAAGCATCGGCGGATCACCGCGTGACCGCGAACCGCCCCTCACTCGACCCCCTGAGTCTCGATCCGCCGCGTGGGAACGGCGGTCGTGGTTCATATAAGGACCACGATGTTGGCCGCAAGTCATCCGCTCACGAATCCGCGAGCCCACGGCGAGGCGGCAAGTGCCCCGCCGCAGGGCCTTTCGTCATAGGTTAACCGGACCTTTTGATGGATGAGGCAATGAGATCGGCAGGCATGGTTCAGGGCCTCGACCTGCGCCCCGGCTATCTCGATCGTGCCGCCCAGGAGACGTTGCTCGCCGCGGTCCGCGAGGCTATCCGGCAAGCGCCCCTGTTCACCCCGACGATGCCGCGCACGGGCAAGCCGTTCTCCGTGCGGATGACCAATTGCGGACCCCTCGGCTGGGTCTCCGACGCGGGCGGCTATCGCTACCAGCCGACGCACCCGGACACCGGCCGCCCGTGGCCGCGCATGCCGGATTTGGCGTTGCGCGCCTGGCGCGACCTCGCCGGGTACCCACCGCTCCCGCAAGCGTGCCTGATCAACGTTTATGCGCCGACCGCCCGCATGGGGCTGCATCAGGACCGCGACGAGCAGGATTTCTCCGCGCCGGTGCTGTCGCTCTCGCTCGGGGATACCTGTCTGTTCCGGGTCGGCGGCACCGGGCGCGGCGATCCGACCCGCTCGTTTCGCCTCGCCTCGGGCGATGCCCTCGTGCTCGGTGGGCAGGCCCGGCTTGCCTTCCATGGGGTCGACCGCATCATGCCGGGCACCTCGACCTTGCTGCCGGAGGGCGGACGCATCAACCTGACGCTCAGGCGCGTGCGGATGGCATGAGGCCCCGCGCTGAAGTCGCGCATCCGCGGCGCCATACGTTGGCCCGATTCTGGGTCATCGGTCGCGCCCTCACGCGAGCGCCCCCATGCCCGGCTGCATCAAATGGCTCATCTTGGCTTGCGCCCTTGCGGCCGGCATGCCGGCCCAGGCGGCGGAGCCGGTGTTCCCGCTGGGATTGCGCATCGGCGTCGTCCCGCCGCCCGGTTTGGTGGCGAGCACGACGTTCCAGGGATTCGAAGACCGCGACCGCAGCGTCGCAATGATCCTCAGCGAAATGCCGCCCGACGCCTATCCGGCGATGGACCAGGCGTTCACGATCGAGGCCCTCAAGGCCAAGGGCATCGAAGCGGAAACCCGCGAAGACGTGCCGCTCAAGGAGGGCCACGGGTTCATCGTGGTGGCGCGCCAGCAAATGGGCGGCGTGACGGTGCGCAAGTGGGCCCTCATCGCGGGCACCGGGGCGTTGACCGCCATCATCACCCTGCAGGTGCCGGAAGCGGCGGCGGCGGCCTACCCGGACGCCGCATGCCGCGCGTCGCTGGCGAGCTTCGTGGTGCGGGCCAAGGTGCCGGCCGACGAGCAGCTGGCGCTCCTGCCCTACGAGCTGCGCGACCCCGCCGGGTTCCGCATCGTGCGCGCGCTCGCCGACGGATCGGCCCTGCTGACCGACGGGCCGAACGACACGATCACGGCGGCCGACCAGCCCTATGTGCTGATCGCCATTCCGCCGGTGGCGGCGCCGCAGCCCGAAGAGCGCGAAGGATTCGCCCGGCGGCTTCTGGCCGCGACCCCCGGCGTCAAGGACATCCGCATCGTTCGATCGGAGCCGCTGCGGATCGGCGGCCAGCCGGGCCACGAAATGCTCGCCGAGGCCAAGGACGACCCGAGCGATGTCAGCGTCACCATGGTGCAATGGATGCGCTTCGGTCCGGGGCGCTTCCTGCACATTTTCGGGATCGCCCGCACGGACGTGTGGCCTGCGGTGTTCACGCGCATGCGCGCGCTGCGCGACGGCATCGAGCCGAAGTGATTCAGATGTCGGATATCGGATGTCAGATGACGGACGATGTCTGTTGTTTCACCTGACATCTGTCATCCGTCATCCGTCATCCCCGCATTGTCGTTGGCGGGCGCCTGGGCCGGCTTGGCGCCGCCCTTGGCCACGGCGACCAGCGCCGGACGCAGCACCCGCTCGCCGATCGTGTAGCCGGCCTGCATCACCTGGGCCACGGTGCCGGGCGGCACCGAAGCGTCAGGCACCTCGTACATGGCCTGGTGCAGGTTCGGATCGAACTTGGCGCCGAGCGGCTCGAGCTTCTTGACGCCGTGTTTGTCGAGCACCTTGAGCAGGTCGCGCTCGGTCAGTTCGACGCCCTCGATGAGAGCCTTCACGCCCGCATCGGCGGTGCCCCGCAGTTCGGGCGTCACCGCGTCGAGCGCCCGGCGCATGTTGTCGGCAACCGCGAGCACGTCGCGGGCAAAGCTCGCGATCCCGTAAACGCGCTCGTCGGCGACCTGCTTCTCCGTGCGCCGGCGCAGGTTCTCCATCTCGGCCAACGCCCGCAGCAGGCGATCCTTGAGATCGGCCGCTTCCCGCGCCAGCTCCGCCGTCGGGTCCGGCGGCGCCGCGGTCGCGACGGCATCGGTCTCCACCGCGGGCGTCTCCCCGCCGGCAGGCTCGGTTTCGGGCACCTGGGTGTCCGTATCCGCCATAGGTTCTTGCCCCTTCCAGTCAGGTCAATTCGGCCGGGATATCAGGGCTTGAGACGAAAAAATCAAGCCGTGCGCGACCCGCGCCAAGGCGGAATGAACCCACTCTAGCCGCCCAGCATCTTGCTCACGACCTTGGCGGTGTAATCGACCATCGGAATGATGCGCGCGTAGTTGAGCCGGGTCGGCCCGATCACGCCGATCACGCCGACGATACCGCCGGCGCTGTCCCGGTAGGGCGCGATGATGGTCGACGAGCCCGAGAGCGAGAACAACTTGCTCTCCGAGCCGATGAACAGGCGCACGCCGTCGGCGAGTTCGGCGCGGCCCAAGAGGTCGACGACGCCGCGCTTGGTCTCCAGGTCGTCGAACAGCGACCGCACCCGCTCCAGGTCCTCGAGCGCGTTGAGGTCCTCGAGCAGGTTGGCGTGGCCGCGCACGATCAGCTTGCGTTCGTCGCTCTCGCCGCCCGACCAGCTGGCAAGCCCGGCCGAAATGATCTTCTGGGTCAAAAGGTCGAGCTCGGCGCGGCTCGCCTCCAGGGCGGTCTCCAGCTCCGCCTTGGCTTCGGCGAGGGTGCGCCCGCGGATGCGCGCGTTGAGGAAGTTGGTCGCCTCGGCGAGCGCGGCGGAGGGCAGCCCTTTCGGCAAGTTGACGACGCGGTTCTCGACCTGCCCGTCTTCCGCCACCAGCACCACAAGCGCGCGCTCGGGTTCCAGCCGCACGAACTCGATGTGTTTGAGCCGCGCGTTCGTCTTGGCGGCCAGCACGACACCGGCCGCGCGGGTGAGGCCCGAGAGCAGCACCGACGCCTCGGTCAGCACCGCTTCCATCGACTTCGCCTGGCCGGCGGCGGCGACCTGCGCCTCGATCGAACGCCGGTCCGCCTCGCTCACGTCGCCGATCTCCATCAGGGCATCGACGAAGAACCGCAGCCCAAGCTCGGTCGGCCGCCGTCCGGCCGAGGTGTGCGGCGCATAGATGAGGCCGAGCTGCTCGAGATCCGACATGACGTTGCGCACCGAGGCGGGCGACAGCGTCATCGGAATGAGCCGCGAGATATTGCGCGAGCCGACCGGCTCGCCGGTCGCGAGGTAGCTCTCGACGATCTGCCGGAAGATCTCGCGCGAGCGTTCGTTGAGCTGCGCGAGGCTGACCTCGGCGGAGCCGATCGGCACGTCGTGCGATATGTGGCGCAGCTCTCTCACGCCGCAAGAATTGTCCCTTCGCGGGCGCCAATGCAAGGTCAATGGAGCGTGTCGGGCCTTGTCGCGAGCGGGACGCGCCCCTAAAAGCAGCCCGGTGTGGTGGATTTGCCGCGGGCATGTTCCCGCCGGCACGGAGGTTTCATGCGGCCAAGCCGCCGTCAGCCCGACGAGCTGCGCAGCGTCACGCTCGAGCGCGCGGTGGTCAAATTCGCCGAGGGCTCGTGCTTCGTGAAGTTCGGCGACACCCACGTGCTGGTCACCGCCACCCTGGAAGATCGGCTGCCGCCGTGGCTCAAGGGGCAGGCGCGCGGCTGGATCACCGCCGAATACGGCATGCTGCCGCGGGCGACGCTGGAGCGTACCCGGCGCGAGGCCTCGGGCGGACGCCAGACCGGCCGCACGCTGGAGATCCAGCGGCTGATCGGGCGCTCGCTGCGCGCGATCGTCGAGCTTGAAGCCATGGGCGAGCGGCAGATCACGATCGATTGCGACGTGATCCAGGCGGACGGCGGCACCCGCACCGCCGCCATCACCGGCGCATGGATTGCGCTCTACGATTGCCTCGCCTGGATGAAAGCGCGCGACATGCTGCGGCGCGATCCGCTGCGCGGCCATATCGCGGCGGTCTCCTGCGGCATTTGCAACGCAACGCCGGTGCTCGATCTCGATTATGCGGAGGATTCTGAGGCCGAGACCGACGCCAATTTCGTCATGACCGGAGACGGCCGCCTGGTCGAGGTGCAGGCGACCGCGGAGAAGACGCCGTTCAGCGAGGAGCAGTTCGCGTCGCTCTTGGCGCTCGCCCGCAAGGGCATCGCCAAGCTGGTCGACCTGCAGAAGCTTGCGGTGGTGTGAGCGCACAGCGAGGACGCGCCGAGGACAAATCATGCATCGGCCGATCACGGGTCGGCTCGTCGTCGCCACCCACAACCCGGGTAAGCTCAAGGAAATGCGCGAATTGCTGGAACCGTTTCATGTCGAGGCGATCGCGGCGAGCACGCTCGGGCTCGATGCGCCGGAGGAGACCGGCGCGAGCTTTCGCGACAACGCGCGCATCAAGGCCACGGCCGCCGCGCGCGCGTGCGGGCTTGCCGCCTTCGCGGACGATTCCGGCCTCGCGGTCGACGCGCTCGACGGCGCCCCCGGCATCCATTCGGCGCGCTGGGCGGG
>DASZJC010000445.1:0-4937 GCA_035948495.1 Xanthobacteraceae bacterium
CCTCGCGCAGCGAATCCAATTCGTCAACCTCGATGCGGAACGGCCGGCGCCCATGTTCGGCGACGAAGGCGCCGACCCCTTGCCGCACCATGACGAGACCGTCGGCGCGTAGGCACGCCACCGCCTCGCGCACCACCGTGCGGCTCACCCCGGTGGCGGCCATCATTTCCTTCTCGGTCGGCAGTTTTGAGCCGGGTGGCAGGCGGCCGCCGGTGATGTCGGCTGAAATGCGCGCGACCAATTGCTCTGTCAGCCCGCGCGACGCCGCAAGCGGCCGAAATGTCGGCAGCAATTGCTCTATGGACCGGGCGGCCAAAGCTTGACACTCCTCACTGATCTGGTCATCGTATGACCTGATAACACGGACCGCCGGGAGCTTCAACGGCTCGAAAAGGCGTGCAACGTTCCGCCGGCACGGAAACTCGCGGGAGGGAGAAACATGGATCGCCGCGCATTTATTCGTCTTGGTGCTGGTCTTGGCGCAGGCACTGCCGTCGCCGGCCTCGCCGGAAATCTCGGCACGCCCGCAATGGCGCAGCAGAAGCTGGCGCTCAAAGCCTCCGACGTTCATCCCGCCGGCTATCCGACCGTCGTCGCGGTGGAAAGTCTCGGCAAGAAACTCGAAGCGGCGACCAATGGCCGGCTCAGCGTGCAGATGTTTGCCTCGATGCAGCTCGGCGGCGAGAAGGAAGCCATCGAGCAGGCGCAGGTCGGCGCCATCCAGATCGCCCGCGTCTCGGTCGGCACAATTGGTCCGGTGATCGACGAGCTCAACGTGTTCAATATGCCGTTCCTGTTCCGCAATACCGCGCATATGCAAAAGGTGATCGACGGCGACATCGGCACCGAGCTCCTCGACAAGGTCTCCAACAACGACAAGGCCGGGCTGATCGGGCTGTGCTGGATGGATGCCGGCGCGCGCAGCGTCTACACCATCAAAAAGCCGGTCCACACCATCGCCGACTTGAAAGGCTTGAAGATCCGCGTCATCGGCAATCCGATGTTCGTCGACATGATGAACGCGCTCGGCGGCAACGGCGTCGCCATGGGGTACGATCAGGTGTTCAGCGCGTTGCAGACCGGGGTGGTCGACGGGGCGGAGAACAACCCGCCGAGCTTCGTGTTCGACAACCATTATCAGGTCGCCAAGTACTATACGCTGACCGAGCACCTGATCGTGCCCGAGATGCTGGTGTTCTCGAAGAAGACCTGGGACACCCTGTCGAAGGACGAGCAAGCGCTGATCAAGAAGTTCGGCCGCGAGGCGCAGCTCGAGGAGCGGACGCTGTGGCAGAAGTACGAGCAGCAGGCGATCGAGAAGGCCAAGGCCGCCGGCATTCAGATCATCGAGGTGCCCGACAAGAAGCCGTTCCAGGCGGCGGTCAAGCCGGTGTGGGACAAGTACGGCCCGAAGTACGCCGACATGATCAAGCGAATCCAGGAAGTGCAGTGACGCACGTCACGTGCTTCGGGACGGTCTCTTGACTCGTCGTGCCCCGCGAAAGCGGGGCACCCAGTAAACACCAGCGCTGCATTTCATCTGATGGGCTGACGATTACTGGATCGCCCGCTTGCGCGGACGATGACGAGGCTGAAGGAAAACTCACGGCCGCGGAGCCCGCAATGCTGCGCATGTACCGCCGCATCATGGATGCCCTCTACCTCGCCTGCGTGGTCATCGCCGGCGTCGCGCTGGTGCTCATTTCGGCCGTGATCCCGTGGGCGGTGTTCACCCGTTACGTCCTCAATTCCGCGGCGTCGTGGCCCGAGCCGATGGCGGTGCTGCTCACCATCGTGCTCACCTTCATCGGCGCGGCGGCGTGCTATCGGCGCGGGCTGCACATGAACGTCGGCTTCTTCGTCGGCATGCTGCCCGACCGGCCGCGCCGCGCCGTCAACTTGTTGGTCGAAGCGCTGATGGCCCTGATGGCGCTGTTCATGGTCAACTGGGGCATCAAGCTCGTCGACGCCACCTGGGACAACACGATCGCCGATTTCCCGTTTCTCTCCGTCGGCGTGACCTACCTGCCGATCCCGATCGGCGGCGCCATCCTGCTGCTGTTCGTGATCGAGCGCGTGCTCATCGGGCGGCCGCCGGAACCCGCGCCGGAGGCCGGGCACGGCGCCGGCGTCGCCTTCGAATAGGGACGCGGCGATGGACATCTTCGTTCTGCTCGCGACGATGTTCGCGTGCTTCCTGATCGGCGTGCCGATCGCCTATTCGCTGGCGCTCGCCGCGATCGCCGGGGCCGCGTGGATCGGCATTCCGCTCGAGGCGGTGATGCTGAAAATCTCCGACGGGGTGAGCAAGGTCGCCATGCTCACCATCCCGTTCTTCGTGCTTGCCGGCGCCATCATGGCCGAGGGCGGCATGGCGCGCCGGCTGGTGCGCTTCGCCGACGTGCTGGTCGGCTTCACCCGCGTGCGCGGCGGCCTCTCGGTGGTCAACGTCGTTGCCACCACGTTCCTCAGCGGGATTTCCGGCTCGGCCGTGGCGGACACCTCGGCGATCGGCTCGGTGATGATCCCGCAGATGGAGAAGTCGGGCTTTCCGCGCGTGTTCGCGACCAACGTGACGATCACCGCCTCGGTGCAGGCGCTGCTCGTCCCCCCCAGCCACAACGCCGTCATCTACTCGCTCGCGACCGGCGGCACCATCTCGATCATCAGCCTGTTCATGGCCGGCGTGGTGCCGGGGCTGCTGCTGGGCTTCTCGCTGGTGGTCCTGTGCCTGGTGATCGCCTACCGCGACGGCCATCCGCGCGGCCAGACGGTGCCGCTGCGCGACGCCGGCAAGATCGTGATCGAGGCGCTGTGGGGCCTGATCACGCTTGCCATCATCCTCGGCGGCATTCTCGGCGGCGTGTTCACGGCGATCGAGGCGGGCGCGGTCGCCTGCGTGTGGGCCTTCTTCGTCACCATGTTCATCTACCGCGACTACCGCTGGCGCGACCTGCCGGCGCTCGTGCACCGCACCTTGAGCACGGTCGCCATGGTGATGACACTGATCGCCTGCGCCTCGAGCGTCGGCTACGTGATGGCGCTCACCCAGATGCCGGGCAAGATCACCGCGTTCTTCCTCACCGTTTCGAGCGACAAGAACGTGATCCTGTTCCTGATCAACATCCTGCTGCTGGTGCTCGGCTGCCTGGTCGACATGGCGCCGTCGATCCTCATCTGCACGCCGATCCTGCTGCCCGTCATGGTCAGTTTCGGCGTCGACCCGGTCCATTTCGGCATGATCATGCTGCTCAACCTCGGCATCGGGCTGTGCCATCCGCCGGTCGGCGCCATCCTGTTCGTCGGTTGCGCGGTCGGCAAGGTGACGATCGAGGAAGTGATGCGGCGCATCTGGCCGTTCTATGCCGTCATGTTCGCGGTGCTGATGCTGGTGACCTATTTCCCCGCCATTTCGCTGTGGCTGCCGCGGCTGCTGAAGTTGTGACGTCAGCGAATAGCGAATAGCGAAGCCCTCTGCTCCGCTGCTTACAGATCAAATGAATCCGGGTCGCGCGCCGCGTTCCAGAACGAGAGGACGTCAACCGTACCCGCGTGCTCGTCAACCGTGTAGATGATCCAGTATTGGGTTCGGCGGCCGACCCGGAACAGGTACGCACGATAGGGCCTCCCGTTAAGGGAAAGTAGCTCCACGTTAGTGGTGATTCGCCCAAGAGACGAAGGCGCGGTCGAGGCGTTCTATCTGTTCGATGGCAAAGCGTTCGTCATAGTCTCGCAGATATGCGGCGAATTGCTCGATTTGAAGCAACGCGATTGGATCAATAAACAAGCGGAAAGCCATTGAGCGCTACCGCTTATCTCCTCGGTAGATTCCAATAAGGCGCTTCTTGAATGTGTCAGGATCGTACTGCACGGCCTTGCCCGCCCGAACGCGCGCCTGGGCCTTTTCGAGCGAATTCAATAGCTCCGCGCGCTCTCGGGTGGAGAGGATCGGAATCTCCTCCATAGTGGTAACGGGCACCTGGGTGGTGCGGCGACGCCTCGGTTTGGCCGGTTTGGTCGCTGCCTTATTCATCATGGGGCCCAATATAGCACGGGATACAAAGGAAGTAGCGGGTACTTAGTGGAGGGTGGCCCCTCTTTCAATTCGCCATTCGCTACTCGCCATTGGCCATTCGCTGCTATGTTGCCCGCCGTTTTGCGAAGGGGGATCGAATGGGCAAGGGACATGAGGGCAAAGTCGCGGTGATCACCGGCGGCGCCAACGGCATCGGGCAGGCGTTTGCGCGGCGGCTCGCCGAGGACGGCGTCGATGTCGCCGTCGCCGACCTCGCGCCGGCGGACGAGACGGTGCGGATGGTCGAAGCGGCGGGCCGGCAGGGGCTTTCCGTCGCCTGCGACGTGACCTCGCCCGAGGCGGTCGGCGCCATGGCGGGCGAGGTGGAGCAACGGTTCGGCCGCTGCGACATTCTCGTCAACTGCGCCGGCATATTTCCCCAGCAGCCGTTCGACGCGATGACTTTCGCCGACTGGCGCCGGCTGATGGCGATCAACCTCGACGGTGTGTTCCTGGCGACCGCGGCGTTCGTGCCGGGCATGAAGCGGCGCCAATGGGGACGCATCGTCAACATGGCCTCGAGCACGCTCGGCTCGGTGGTGACCGGCTTCGTGCACTACGTGGCGAGCAAGGGCGGCATCGTCGGCTTCACCCGGGCGCTCGCCTCCGAGCTCGCGCCGCACGGCATCACCGTCAACGCGATTTCGCCGGGGCTGACGCGCACGCCCGGGACGCTGGCGCGCAAGCCGCGCGCCGGGCTTTCCGGCATGGACGAGGAGTACGCCATGGTCGCGAACATGCAGGCGATCAAGCGCGGTGAGGTGCCCGAGGATCTGGTCGGCACCATCTCGTTCCTCACCAGCGACGATGCCGCCTTCATGACCGGCCAGACGCTCAACGTCGACGGCGGCCGCGTGCGCAG
>DASZJC010000446.1:0-2656 GCA_035948495.1 Xanthobacteraceae bacterium
GCCAAGGCCGCGAAGCTGCCGAAGTCGTTCTGGTCGTGGGAGGAGATGATCGCCAACAACCGCATCGGCTTCTTCCCCTATACGCCCGCCACCAATCTGCTCTACGCGCTCGCGGAATCGATCGACATGCTGCACGAGGAGGGCCTCGACAACGTGTTCGCGCGCCACGACCGCCACGCCGAGGCGACGCGCCGTGCCGTGCGCGCCTGGGGGCTCGAAGTGTGGTGCCGCGAGCCGAAGGATTATTCCTCCTCGCTCACCGCCGTGGTGATGCCCGAGGGGCAGGACGCCGACCGCTTCCGCAAGGCCGCGCTCGAGCACTTCGACATTTCGCTCGGCACCGGCCTGTCCAAGCTCGCCGGCAAGGTGTTCCGCATCGGCCATCTCGGCGACACCAACGACCTCACCATCGTGGGCGCGCTCGCCGGCGTCGAGATGGGGCTCGCGCTCGCCGGCGTGGCGCACCGCAAGGGCGGCGTGCAGGCGGCGATGGATTATCTGGAAGCGGCGGCAAGCCCGGCGCGCGCCGCCGCCGAGTGAGCCGATGACCGGCCGGGTTCACGCCGCGCGCGACGGCGCCATCGCGACCGTCGTCATCGATCATCAGGAGCGGCTCAACGCGCTGTCGACGCCCATGTGGCGCGAGCTGGGCGAGCACTTCCGCGTGCTCGCGGCCGACGACGGCGTGCGCTGCGTCGTGCTGCGCGGCGCCGGCGACAAGGCGTTCGCGGCGGGCGCCGACATCGCGGCGTTCAAGACCGAGCGCTACGACGTCGCCTCGGCGAAGCAATACGCCAAGGGCATCCACGGCACGCTCGATGCTATCGACCGCTGCCCGCAGCCGGTGATCGCGCTGATCACGGGCGCCTGCATCGGCGGCGGCCTCGAAGTCGCCTCGCGCTGCGACATGCGCATCTGCGGGCAGTCGTCGCGCTTCGGCATTCCGGTCAACCGGCTCGGGCTCGTCGTCGCCTACGAGGAAATGCGCGCGCTCGTCGACGTCGCCGGACCCGCCGGCGCGCTCGAGATCGTGCTCGAAGGCCGCGTGTTCGACGCCGCCGAGGCGCTCGCCAAGGGCCTCGTCAACCGCGTGGTGCCGGACGCCGAGGTCGAGCAGGAGGCCTACGCGTCCGCGCAGCGCATCGCCGCCGGCGCGCCGCTCGTCAACCGCTGGCACAAGAAGTTCGTCAAGCGCCTGCTCGACCCGCGCCCGCTCACCGAGGCGGAGTTGGAAGACAACTACGCCTGCTTCGGCACCGAGGATTTCCAGATCGGCTACCGCGCGTTCCTCGCCAAGACCAAGCCGCAGTTCAAGGGCCGGTGAGATGGGCGCGACGCACCGCTTGCTTCGTAGCCCGGATGCAGCGCAGCGAAATCCGGGGCCGCTTTTCCCTCCCCCCGCGAGCGCGGCGAGCGGCGGGGAGGGTGGACGCGCGCGCAGCGCGCGGCCGGGTGGGGGGGCCTTTCTTTCCTCGGAACTTGCTGAAGCGCCCCCCACCCCTGACCCCTGCCCACCATTCGCTGCGCGAACGGGGGGAGGGGAACCGAAACGCATTGCCCTCTCCACGCTCGCTTGAGAGACGCGCGTGATGCCCGGGCCCCTCGCCGGCCTCAAGGTGATCGAGCTGTGCCACGTGATGGCGGGGCCGACCTGCGGCCTGATGCTCGCCGACATGGGCGCCGACGTGATCAAGCTGGAAAAGATTCCCGGCGGCGACGACACCCGCCGCATGGTGCCGCCGACTATCGGCGAAGAGACCGCCGCGTTCCTGATGATGAACCGCAACAAGCGCGGCATCGCGGTCGACCTCAAGCACGCGGACGGCAAGCGCGTGCTGTGGCGGCTGCTGGAGACCGCCGACGTCGTGACCGAGAACTACCGGCGCGGCTTCATGGAGCGCATGGGGTTCGGCTACGACGCGCTGCGCCGGCACAACAAGCGCCTCATCTATTGCGCCATCTCCGGCTTCGGCCGTACCGGGCCCTACGCCGACCGCGGCGGCTTCGATTTGGTCGCCCAGGGCATGAGCGGGCTCATGAGCATCACCGGCGAAGGCCCCGGCCGGCCACCCGTCAAGGTCGGCGCGCCGGTCGCCGACATCACCGCCGGCATCCTCGCCGCCATGGGGGTGCTGGCGGCGCTCGAAGCGCGCCGGCGCACCGGCGAAGGCCAGATGGTCGACACCTCGCTGTTCGAGGCCGCCATCGTGCACACCTATTGGCAATCGGCGATCGCGCTCGCGACCGGCGTCGCGCCCGGGCCGATGGGCTCGGCGCACCCGCTCAACGCCCCTTACCAGGCATTCGCGACGCGCGACGGCTGGATCACGCTCGGCGCCGCCAACCAGACCAACTGGCTGCGCCTGCTCGACGTGCTCGACGCGCCGGGGCTGCGCGCGGACGCGCGCTTTGCGACCGGCGCCGGCCGCATGCGCCACCTGCACGAATTGGAAGCGGCCTTGAACATCGAGTTCCGCAAGCGCTCGAGCGCGCAGTGGCTCGACGTTCTCGAGCGCGCCGGCATTCCGGCCGGTCCCGTGCTCGACGTGAAAGAGATGCACGCCGACGAGCAGACCCGCGCCCGCGCCATGGTGGTCGAGACGCACCACTCGACGCTGGGCACCGTCGAGACCATCGGCCTGCCGGTGAAGTTCTC
>DASZJC010000447.1:0-2333 GCA_035948495.1 Xanthobacteraceae bacterium
AGGCCGCCGCCCGGCGCGCGGCCGTTGCCGTGCACGAGGAGATCGTCGCCCTCGATATCGACCGCGACGCCGTTGCGGGCGAGCATGGCGGCGGTGGCGGCGAGCCGATCGGATTCCTTGACGCGTAGCTCCTTCAAGCCGCGCATGCGCGTCGTTCCCTCGGCGAACGCGGCGGCGACGGCGAGGATCGGATACTCATCGATCATGGTGGGGGCGCGCTCGGCCGGCACCTCGACTGCGCAAAGCGCCGAGCCGCGCACGCGCAAGTCCGCCACGTCTTCGCCGCCTTCCTGGCGGCGGTCGAGCACCTCGATGCCGGCGCCCATGTCCATGAGCGTCGTGAGCAGGCCGGCACGCAGGGGATTGGTCATGACGCCTTCGAGCACGAGGTCGGAGCCGGGCGCGATCAGCGCGGCCACCAGCGGAAAGGCCGCGGAGGACGGATCGGCTGGCACGCGCACCCGCGCGGGCGCAAGCTCCGGCTGGCCGGTGAGCGTGATGCGCCGGCCATGGTCGCCGTGCGGCTCGACAACGACCTGCGCCCCGAACAGGCGCAGCATGCGTTCGGTGTGATCGCGCGTCGCCTCGTTCTCGACCACGGTGGTCGCGCCGGGCGCGGCGAGGCCCGCGAGCAGCACCGCCGATTTGATCTGAGCGGACGGAACCGGCACCTCGAAGACGATCGGCAGCGGATCGGTGGCGCCGCGCAAGGTCGCCGGCAAGCGGCCGCCATCGGCGGTCACGACCGTGTACGCGCCCATCTTCTCCAGCGGATCGAGGATGCGCCGCATCGGCCGCGAGCGCAGGCTGGCGTCGCCATCGAACACGGCGGTGATCGGACAACCGGCCACCGCCCCCATGGCAAGCCGGCAGCCGGTGCCGGAATTGCCGAAATCGAGCGGCGCGCGCGGCTCGGCAAAGCCGCTCACGCCCACGCCCATGATGCGCCAGGCCTGCTCGCCGGTGCGCTCGAGGTCGGCGCCGAGCGCCCGCATGGCCTTCGCGGTGCTCATCGCATCCTCGCCTTCGAGCATGCCCTCGATGCGCGTCTCGCCAACCGTGAGCGCGCCGAGAATGAGGGAGCGCAGCGAGATCGACTTGTCACCGGGCACGCGCACGCGGCCCTCGAGCGGGCCCGAACGGCGGGAACTCAACGGGGCAAGGGTCGCGGCGTGCTGCACGGCCGATCCGGGCGATTTCGTTGGGGTATCGCGCGGATCACTAGCATCGTTCGCATGGGGCGTCATCTCGGCGGCGGCTTGCCGCGGCGGCCGAGGCGGTGCGCCGGCGGGCGCTATTGACACTGGCCGCGCGAGGGGCCAAGGGAAGCCGCTTTTTCGGCGGAAAAGGATCAGCGATCGTGGCGAAACCCGAGCTCGGCACCAAGCGCCTGTGCGGCGGCTGCGGCGCGAAGTTCTACGATCTCAGCAAGGACCCGATCGTCTGTCCGAAATGCAACACGGTGTTCGTCGTCGCGCCGACGACGCGGCCGCGGCCCGATGCCGCCCCGCGCGCGCCGGTGGTGGAGGAAGAGGTTGCGGCGCCGGAAGTGCCCGAGGCCGAGTTCGTTTCGCTCGAAGAGGCCGACAAGGAGGCGGAGGGCGCCAAGCCCGCCGCGGTGGAAGGCGACGACGTGGAAGTGGAAGACGAGCCGCTCGACGACGCCGCCTTCATCGTGCCGGAGGAGGAAGAGGAGGACGACGTCACCGACATCATCGGCGACGGCATCGAGAACGACGAGGAGACGTAGTCAGTTATCAGTGATCAGTAACCGGTGACCAGATAAAGGACCGCCCGTTAGTAACTGATCACTGATCACTGATCACTGTCAGGGGCCATAGCTCAGTTGGGAGAGCGCTTGAATGGCATTCAAGAGGTCGGCGGTTCGACTCCGCCTGGCTCCACCAAGTATCCAATTGACGTAAAAGGAAAATTTCATCGGACTTCAATCGCGCATTTTTCGCCCGGCCCCACTGGTGACCAAATGGTGACCAAAACGGAGCCCGCCCTCGCCCTGGGAAACCGGCGGGCCCCGACAACTCCGGACCCGGCATCTCGCCGGCCGCCGAGCGACAAGAGCCAGACTACGACGGACCGAGGGATCGGCGAGGCGGCGGCCGTCTGGCTCGGATATCACTCAAATTCTTGAATCTGTGAGTTGGCGATGTCGGCTATCGAGGGGATAGCTCTCAACCTGAACCCCTTGATCGTCTTTTTGGCTCTGGCATTTTGGACGTGGTTGGGGCCCGATTGGTGCGTTTCTCGCTACACCGATTCTGATCATTGGATTGGTGGTATCGAAGCACTTTCTTTCCGCGGAAGAGAGCGAGGTT
>DASZJC010000448.1:0-1573 GCA_035948495.1 Xanthobacteraceae bacterium
GCGGCCCCGGGCGCCGGCATCAAGTCCACGTGATCGAGCGACACAAATCGGCGAAGGTCGGAATTTTCCGGCCCGCACGGGCATCTGTTCCGTGCCGACATCACAACTGCACAAGGACGAGGACCATGGCGCACGACCACGAGGATCATGCAGCAGGAATCAGCCGCCGCCACGCGCTCGGAGGCCTCGCTTGGGGGGCCGGCATGCTCGCGGCGGTCACGGGCGGCCGGGCCCAGGCTGCCCTCGACACTCGGAAGCCGAGGATTCCGGTCATCGTGAAGGACTCGACCTCGTCCTATTGGCAGAGCGTGCTCGCCGGCGCGCGCAAGGCGGGCCAGGATCTCGGCGCCGAGGTTGTCGCGCTCGGCGCCCAATCGGAGACCGACGCCGGGGCGCAGATCGCGCTGCTCAGGAACGCCGTCGCGGCAAAGCCGGCGGCGGTCGTCATCGCGCCGGCGCAGTTTGCCGCGCTCGGCAAGCCGATCGACGAGGCGGCGAAGAACGTCAAGATCGTCGCCATCGACTCGCCCGCCGATTCCCAGGCGATGACCGCGCTGCTCGCGACCGACAATGCGAACGCGGGCCGCATGGCGGCGGACGCGATCGCCACGGCAATCAAGCGGTCCTACGCCGACGCGGAAGGCGATGTGGCGATCATCGCCGGCGCGCCCGGCGTGGCCGCGCTCGAGGAGCGCGCCAAGGGATTTGCCGAGCAATTGGCGGCGAGCTATGGGGCGCTCGACATCGTCGCCCACGCGGTCGCCGACGGCGAGGCCGCGAGCGGCGCTAAAATCATGGCGGGCCTCATCGCCGGCCACCCGGAGCTGCGCGGCGTGTTCGCCTCGGATTTGGCGATGACGCAAGGGGCCGCGCAGGTTCTCGCCAAGACGCCGAACAACACGACCGGCGACAAGATCAATCTGATCGGCTTTGGCGCCGACGCGAGCGTGGTCAAACTCCTGCAGGACGGCGCGATCGCCGCGCTCGTCGTGCCGGACCCGTTCCGCATGGGTTACGACGGCGTCAAGACCGCGCTCGCCGCCGCGCGCGGCGAACATGTGCCGGCCCGTATCGACACCGGCGTCGTTCTCGTCACCAAGGCCAATCTCAACTCGCCGCGCGCGCAGGAGCTGCTCAACCCGAAGATCGATTGAGCGGGGCGCTCGCCGGCCGCGCAGGGTCCGATGAAGCATCGGTCGAAGCGGAAGCCGTTTGTCACGGGCGCGTTTGCGGGGGCGCTGCTCGGGGGCGTCCTCGCGCTTGTGTTGCACACGAGCCCGATGAACGGGCCCGCGCGCGCGACCGTCGTGCTGTCGCTGCTCAATTGCGCTGCCGCGGGAAGCCTCGTCGCAAGATGCGCGGCGCGTTGAGTCCCTGTCGGCGGCGCGCGATGACGTTCGCGTGCGCACCGGAAATAAGCCTCGGCAAATTCAAGTCTTCTCCGCATGAACCGAGAGGTTTCGGTTATATGGAGAAGTCCGATGATCAACAAAACAGTTACGGCCGTGGGTTTCGCGCTGCTGGTCGCGTCGACCTCGCTCGGGCAGGCGCACGTGCGCCACGTCCCGCGCCA
>DASZJC010000449.1:0-1679 GCA_035948495.1 Xanthobacteraceae bacterium
TGAACGAACCATGCGATTCCACTCCCGTCATGCTGCCGCGGGATGAGGCATGCCCATAACACAAGCACAAGCTACAAGTTCGCGTAGCGACGCGTTGCAATGAAATAGGAGAGAACGATGAGTGCCGCCTATGCCCACGCGGATCGTCATTGCGAGGCACGACCCGCCGTAGCTCGCTGGGCGAGCGAAGGCGGGTCGCTCCTCGCAATGACGCATGGGCACGGCGCCATAGCGCGTCGAAGACGCGCGTAACCGCGCTTATGTCGCCTTTGCCCTACCCCATCTACAGCCACGCCCCCGCATGCAGCGCCGCCGCCTCGTCCTCGAGTAAGGGGCCGTTCACCACGACCGCGCGCTGGGCGGCCGGCGAACAGTCTGACGGTCGATTCCGTGAACCCGCGGCGCACTCCCGGCGACCAACATGCGAGCGCATCAGAGCGTCGTCACAGAGGAGTGCCAATAATGACCAAGCTGCTCCGTCTGCTTTTCGCTACCGCAAGTCTGGTCGCCGTGTTGGGTACCAGCGCCCAGGCGTGGGACAATTGCGGGCATGGCTATCACCGGAATGTGTGGGGCCGCTGCCACTCCAACTATGGTCCGAACTCGGGCTGCCGCCCCGGGTACCATGTCGGCTGGAATGTCTACAGGTGCGTCCCCGACCGGTAATACCGGCGGCCTCGAACTTCGACTCGTCACGCCCGGCCCCGGATCGAGTCCGGGGCAGGCTCTTGTGCCGGGACAAGCCACCGGCGATGCCGAACAATTGTGCAGGCGCCGCGAGCCGTATGAAACGCTGGCGGCGGCGTCCGCGTAGCATATAGGAATCAACGGGTTGTCCGGGCGCCCGCGTCCGCTTTGGCTGGCATATGGCTTGCTTGAGTCTCGGTCATCGTCACCACGGACGGGGACATGGCCGGCGCAACCCTCGAATTGGCGGCACTGACCAAGCGTTACGGCGCGACCACGGCGGTTGACGCGATCAACCTGCGGGTTCCCGCCGATACCTATTGCTGCCTGCTCGGCCCCTCGGGCTGCGGCAAGACCACGACCTTGCGCCTCGTCGCCGGGCACGAGACCGCGACCTCCGGCGACATCATCCTCGGCCCGGTCAACGTCACCGACATGCCGCCGGCGCGGCGCGGCACCGCGATGATGTTCCAGAGCTACGCGCTGTTCCCGCACCTCACCGCGGTCGACAACGTGGCGTTCTCGCTCAAGATGCGCGGGGTGCACAAGGCGGAGCGCCGAGCCAAGGCCATGGAGCTGCTGCGCCTGGTCGACATGGCGGGCTACGCCGAACGGCTGCCGGCCCAGCTCTCCGGCGGCCAGCAGCAACGGGTGGCGCTCGCCCGGGCGCTGATCACGAACCCGCAGATCCTGCTGCTCGACGAGCCGCTCTCGGCGCTCGATCCGTTCCTGCGCATCCGCGTGCGCGCCGAGCTCAAGCGCCTGCAGAACGAGCTCGGCATTTCCTTCATTCACGTCACGCACAGCCAGGACGAGGCGATGGCGCTCGCCGATCTGATCGTCGTCATGAACGCCGGCCGGATCGAGCAGGCCGGCGCGCCGCGCGACGTGTTCAACGCGCCGAAGACCGCGTTCGTCGCGCAGTTCATCGGCGGGCACAACGTCATCGCGACCGAGCGCGGCCCGATCGCCGTGCGGGCCGACCGGCTGAA
>DASZJC010000450.1:0-3255 GCA_035948495.1 Xanthobacteraceae bacterium
GACGAGTTGTGCCTGCCGGCGCTCAAGGCCGGGCTCAACTTCATTCGCCTCGCGACGCCGACGACCGACGACAAGCGCCTGCCGGCCGTGCTCGCCAATACGTCGGGCTTCGTCTACTACGTGTCGATCACCGGCATCACCGGCATGGCGACCCCCGAGTTCGGCCGGGTCGCCGAGGCGGTCGCGCGCATCAAGCGCCATACGGATTTGCCGATTGCGGTGGGCTTCGGGGTGAAGAACGCCGGGCACGCGCGCGCGATCGCGCAAGGCGCCGACGGCGTCGTGGTCGGCTCGGCCCTGGTCGAGACGATCCGCACGAGCCTCGATGCGAACGGCAAGGCGACGGCCTGGACGGTGACCGCCGTAACCGATTTGATCGCCGCGCTCGCGCAGGGGGTACGTTCCGCCAGGCATCAGGTATCGGATGTCAGGAATCAGGACGCCCGCGTGAGGACTGGGACATCATGAGGCCTCCTCTCCGGTTCTTGATCTTTGGCGTTCCGTTCCCGACGTACCTGAACCCTGATTCCTGATTCCCGAGCTCTGCCATGAACTGGATCTCCAACGTCGTCCGGCCGAAGATTCGCAGCTTCCTGCGCCGCGAGGTGCCGGAGAACCTCTGGGTGAAATGCCCGGAGACCGGCCAGCTCGTCTTCTACAAGGATTTGGAAGCGAACCAGTTCGTCATCCCGAGCTCCAATTATCACATGCGCATGGGCGCGACCGTGCGCCTGGCCTCCCTGTTCGACGGCGGCCAGTACGAGGAGATCGAAGTCCCGGACGTGCCGGTCGATCCGCTCAAGTTCCGCGACGAGCGCCGCTATTCCGAGCGCCTCAAGGACGCGCGCGCCAAGACCGGCCTGCACGACGCGATCAAGCTCGGGTTCGGCGAGCTCGAGCGGCTGCCGATCGTCGCCGGCGTGCAGGACTTCGACTTCATGGGCGGCTCGCTCGGCATGGCGGCCGGCGAGGCGGTGATCACGGGGCTCGAGACCGCGGCCGAAAAGGCCATGCCGTGCATCATGTTCGTGGCGTCCGGCGGCGCCCGCATGCAGGAGGGCATCCTCTCGCTCATGCAGTTGCCGCGCACCACGGTGGCGGTGCAGGACCTGCGCGACGCCAAGCAGCCCTACATCGTGGTGCTCACCAATCCGACCACCGGGGGCGTCACCGCGTCCTACGGCATGCTCGGCGACGTGCAGATCGCCGAGCCCGGCGCGCTGATCGGCTTCGCCGGCCCGCGCGTCATCGAGCAGACCATCCGCGAGAAGCTGCCGGAAGGTTTTCAGCGCGCCGAATACCTCAGGGACCACGGCATGATCGACATGGTGGTCCATCGCCACCAGCTGCGCGCCACCTTGGCGCGGCTGTGCCGCGTGCTCACCAAGGCGCCGCCCGCGCCGGTGACGCCCGCGCTGCCGGCGCCGGCTCCATCCTGATATTTCCTCCGTTCACCCGAGTGGCGTTCTGTCCATGACCGAGGTCGACGCGATCATCGCGCGGCTGTTGTCGCTGCACCCCAAGCGGATCGACCTGAGTCTCGACCGCATGTGGCGCATGCTCGCTCAGCTCGACCATCCCGAGCGCCGCCTGCCGCCGGTGATCCATGTGGCCGGCACCAACGGCAAGGGCTCGACCATCGCGTTCATGCGCGCGGTGCTGGAGGCGGCCGGCGCCACGGTGCATGCCTACACGTCGCCCAACCTGGTGCGCGTCAACGAGCGCTATCGCCTCGGCCGGCCCGGCGGCGGCGCGCTGGTGAGCGATGCGGAACTCGCCGACACCTTGAACGAGTGCGAGCGCATCAACGACGGCGCGCCGATCACCGTGTTCGAGATCACGACCGCGGTCGGGCTCATGCTGTTTGCGCGCCATCCCGCCGACGTGCTGCTGCTCGAAGTGGGCCTCGGGGGCCGTTTCGACGCCACCAACGTGGTCGATCAGCCGCTCGCCAGCGTGATCACGTCGATCTCGTTCGACCATGTCGAACATCTCGGCGACAGCATCACCAAGATCGCCGGGGAGAAGGCCGGCATTCTCAAGCCCGGCGTGCCCGCCATCGTCGCCCCGCAGGTGAGCGAGGCGCGCGAGGTGGTCGCCCGCCAGGCCGCGCGGGTGGGCGCACCGCTGCACATCGCCGGCGAGGACTGGGCGGTCACCCAGGAGCGCGGGCGGCTGGTGTTCCAGGATGACGACGGCTTGCTCGACCTGCCGGCGCCGCGGCTCCTCGGCCGCCATCAGTTCGACAATGCGGGCACGGCGATCGCGACCTTGCGCAGCGTCGGCACCCAGCGGCTGCCGGCTGCCGCGTTCGAGGCAGGCCTGCTGGCGGCCGACTGGCCGGCGCGGCTGCAGCGGCTGTCGCACGGCCGCCTCATGAGCGTGGTGCCGGACGGCAGCGAGCTGTGGCTCGACGGCGGGCATAATCCGGACGGCGGCCGCGTCATCGCGGCGGCGCTCGCCGACCTCGAGGAACGGGTTTCGCGTCCGCTCGTCCTCGTGGTCGGCATGCTCGTCAGCAAGGACAGCGCGGGCTTCCTGCGCAATTTCGCCGGGCTCGCCCGCCGCGTTGTCGGCGTGCCGATCCGTCAGCCCACGACCTTGTCGGGCGAAGCAATTGCGGCCGCCGCGCAAGCTGTCGGCATTCCGGCCGAGAGCAGCGCGAGCATCGAGGATGCGCTCAAGGCGATCGGCCGCTTCAACCTCGAACAGCCGCCGCGGATTCTCGTGACCGGCTCGCTCTACTTTGCCGGCGAGGTGCTGGCCGCGAACGGAACGATTCCGGAGTAGCGGAAGCGCCTCTCCGTCCTCTGTCGTCCGTCCTCCATCAGCTGACTTCAGACCGCCGTGTTAATCCACTGCTCGAGCTTCTGCTTCGGGGCGGCGCCGGTCTGGCGCGAGGCGAGTTGCCCGTTCTTGAAGATCATCAGGGTCGGGATCGACATGACGCCGTATTTGGTTGCGGTCGCCGGGTTTTCGTCGACGTTGAGCTTCAGGATCTTGACCTTGCCGTTCATGGCGCCGGCGATCTCGTCGAGGGCCGGGGCGATCATGCGGCAGGGGCCGCACCATTCCGCCCAGAAATCGACCACCACCGGCTCAACCGATTTGAGCACCTCGGCCTCGAAGGTCGCGTCGGACACCTTGCCAACGGCCATGGATCACCTCGTTCGCGTTCGATTGGTCCGAGCGCGTCCGGCGCCCGCGGTCAGGCCGGGAACCTAGGGAGGGGGTCGCAAAGCGTCAAGGCGCTCG
>DASZJC010000451.1:0-6601 GCA_035948495.1 Xanthobacteraceae bacterium
GCGGTCGATCACCCGCGGCGGCTGGGCTTCGAGGTCGATCACGCTCGCCGTGTCGACGCTGCCGTCGGCGGAGCCGGCGCCGCCGTTGTCGGAGGTGAGCGCGATCTTGCCGCCGGGAACGACCACCGCGTTGTAGACCCACAGGCCGCCCGGCAGGTCCAATTTGTTGTAGGTCACCTTCTCCCCGTCCACGTCGAGCAGCGCCACCTTGTGGGCGGAGAACTTGGGCGCAAGCGCGTGCTTGCCGTCGGGCGTGAACACGACGTGGGAGACCTCGTCTCCCATGGCAACGGTGTCGATCACCTTCACGTCGGTGCCCTTGACCGAGAGCACGGTGATCGACTTGTCGGCCCGGTTGGCGACCAGCGCGATGTTGCCCGACGGGCTGAAGCTCAGACCGGACGGCTGCTTGCCGCCGGTGATGGTGGCGGCGAGCTTGGGCGGGTTCGCCTTCATGTCGATGACGTAGATTTTGTCGTCGGGCACCTGCTTGAGCGTGTCGCCGTCCTTGATCACGTTGATCGAGTCGGCGACCAGCGCGACCGTGCCGGTCGGATCGATGTCGAGGTTGACCGGCGGTCCGACCACGGAGTTCTTCAGCGGCAGGTTGGCGACGATCTTCGGATTGAGCGGATCGGCGAGGTCGACGATCAGCACGGAATCCTTGCCGGGGAGCGAGAGCACCGGCTTGCCGGCGTCGTCCCACAGGATTTTTTCGTCGTTGCCGACGATCATGAACGGCGCAGCCCGTGCGGCCCCCAGGCCAAATGCAAAAACGGCGGCGACGCCCAAGGCTCCCGCCACGACACGTGCACGCATGATTTTCCTCCCCTGTGCGGGTTCGAAGGTGCCCACGGTTGCATACTTGCGCCTGCGCCCGTCCGGTGCAAGGCGCGTCCTTCTTCACCTCTCCCCGGAGGGGAGAGGTCGCCAATCCGCGAGCTTGCTCGCGGATTGGCGGGTGAGGGGGTTCCGGCGATCCAGCTGAAATGCTGTAACCCCCTCACTCCGACCCTCTCCCCTTCGGGGAGAGGGAGAAACGAGGCGGCGGCACGTGCGAGCACCCCGGCGCCTTTTTGAACCAAAGCGGGTCCCGCGCGTTGCTTCCGTGCAATGCGCAAGCGCGACCGGGCGCGGGTAGCCCGTTGCCGGCCCGAGCGCGTCACAGCTTCCCTGGAGCCGCGTCGCCGACGCGGGATTGCCTGAACGAGAGCAGGAGCGCACGTGGCAGCAGCAATCGACATCGGCAATCCGCTCATGAACACGAAGGACGAGAGAATCCGGATTCACGCCGTGCTCAAGCATCTCGGCAGCGGCGGGGATCTGCGGGAGTTTCCCGCCATCGGGTCGGAGAAGGTCGCGCTGGTCAAGACCGCGAGCCAGCGCAAGCTGATCGTGTGGCACAGGGGCCGCAGTCGTTACGAACTGACCTCGGCCGGATGGTGCGAACTGGCGCCGAGCCGGCGCTTTGGGGTCGGGTCGATGATGCTGGGCACGACGATCGGAGCAACGCTCGGCGCAGCCGCGCTCGGGGTGTTTTGGCTTGCCGCCGGCGAATCCCATGGTCATCTCGCCGCCCGATCGGCCGCCGTTGCGCCGCCGGTGCACGAAAGTGTCGCCACCCTGCCGGGCCCGGCCGTCAGCGGCGCCTCGAGCAATCCCGCGCCGATTATGGCGGTGCCGACGCCGACTGCCGTGCACTTGGCTGCGCCCGTCCCTGATGCCGTCCCGGCCGCGGCGCCAGCCGCTGCGACGGAGCCCCCAAACGTTGCCGATCTGCCCGCCCCGGAGCCGGCCGCCGAGGCGGCGGCCAAGGCCAAGCTGCTCGCTGCCAAGAAGGCCCGTCAGCGGGCCGCCTCGCGGCGCAGGAGGGAGGAGGCGGCACGGGCGTGGGCCGCCGCTGAACCGTGGCGCGGGGAGTCTTCGGGTTACGGCGGCCGGAACTCCTGGTTCGCCTACCGCTGATGGCCGACCGCAGCGCATGAGACCGGTCGATGCCGCGCTACTACTTCAACATCATGGACGGCCGGCCGGTGGTCGATCGGGAGGGCATTGACCTGCCCGACGCGGCCGCCGCCCGCAAGGAAGCCACGCGCTACGCCATCGACCTGGTGCGGCGGCAATCGGAATTGCGCGGCTGGAACGAGGTCGAGAACGTCGTCGTCACCGACGAGCGCGGCGCCGAGGTGCTCACCGTCACGTTCCCCAAGTCGGCGGTCGAGCGCTGCACGTGATGCTTGTTTGTCCACGTCTCCACAAACACTAACGTCATCCTGAGCTCATGAGGCGTAGCGCTGGTCGCGCGCGATGTAGCCCGCCGTGTCGACCACCGCCTCGCGCTCCTTGAATGAGGCCATGTCGGCGGTCATCGCCGCGCTGCTGCCGTCGCGCGCGATTGCGGCGAGCGCGCGCTGCATCGCCCTGATGGCGGCGCGCTGCAGGTCGCTCGGGATGATGACGATGTTGTAGCCGAGCTGTTCGAGCCGCGCGACCGGCAGCAGCGGGGTCTTGCCGCCCTGGAACATGTTGATGAGCTTCCAGCCGGGAAAGCGCCGCGCCACCGCGGCGATTTCCTCCTCGGTGGTCGGCGCCTCGACGAAGATCACGTCGGCCCCCGCCTCGCTGTAGGCGGCCGCGCGGTCGAGCGCCGCCGCGAAGCCTTCGACCGCGATCGCATCGGTGCGGGCGATGACGATGAAGTCGGGATCGCGCAGCGCGTCGCGCGCCGCCTTGAGCTTCTGCGCCATCTCGGCCGTAGGCACGAGCCCCTTGTCGTCGTAGTGGCCGCATTTCTTGGGGAAGGTCTGGTCCTCGAGATGGAGCGCCGCGACCCCGGCGCGCTCGAACGCGCGCACCGCGCGCTGCACGTTGAGCGCGTTGCCGTAGCCGGTGTCGGCGTCGGCGATCAGCGGGATTTCGACCGTGTCGACGATCATCTCGAGCCGCGCCACGATCTCCGAGAGCGAGAGCAAGCCGAGGTCGGGCACGCCGGCGCTGCGCGCGACCGCGCCGCCGCTGGCATAGACCGCCGCAAACCCGGCCTGCTCGGTGAGCCGCGCGGACAGGCCGTCGAACACGCCCGGCGCGACCAATGTGCGGCCGCTCGCGAGCAATTGCCTCAGCTTGGTGGTGGCGCGCATTGCCGGATCCTCCGGAGCAAGTCCTTGTAGCCCGGATGAGCGAAGCGAAATCCGGGATCCAGATGTCCTGTAGCCCGCGCGAGTGAAATTACAATCCTGTCAAACACCGTTTGGTGACGCGCGTTTGCGATTGGCCGCATTCGTCGTTCCATCTCTATGTTCGACGAGGAGTTTTGCCGCAAGATTGGGCGGGGGATGTTAGCAAAGCCGGATTGGCCCATGGCGAGCGCCGGGAATGAATTTCTCCCGGATGTCGCCTCGTTGCGCGAGGCTCATCCGGACTACGGCTGCGTGTCGTTTCACTCCAGCCGGATGTCGGCTGCGCGGATCACCTTCGCCCATTTCGCGGTTTCGTCGGCGACCAGCTTGCCGAATTCGTCCGGCGTCATCGGCATGGGGTCGCCGCCGAGTTCGTGCAAGCGCGCCTGCAGCTTCGGGGTGGCGAGCACGGCATTAACCGCCTGATTGAGCTTCGTGACGATCTCCGGCGGCGTGCCGAGCGGTGCCGCGATGCCGTACCAGACGCTCGCCTCGTAGCCCGGCACGGTTTCGCCGATCGCCGGCACGTCGGGCAGCGCGGCCACCCGTTGCGCGGCGGTCACGCCGAGCGCGCGCACCTTGCCGCTCTTGATCTGACCGATCGCGCCGGGAATGTTGTCGAACAGCACCTGCACCCGGCCGGAGAGCAGATCGGTGAGCGCCGGAGCCGTGCCGCGGTACGGCACGTGAACGAGGTCGACGCCGGCCAGCACCTTGAACAGTTCGCCGCACAGGTGCGGGGAGGTGCCGACGCCGCCCGAGGCGAAGTTGAGCTTGCCCGGATTGGCCTTCGCATAGGCGATGAACTCGGGAAGCGTCTTGGCCGGCACATCGAGATTGACCTCCATCACGTTGGTCAACCGCATCGTTCCGGCGACCGGGGCGCTGTCGCGGATGAAATCGAACGAAAGCTTTTGGTAGAGCGTCGCGTTGATGGCGTTGTTGGGGCCGACGAAGGCGATCGTGTAGCCGTCGGGCGCGGAGCCGAGCGCGAATTCCATGCCGACGTTGCCGCCGGCGCCGACCCGGTTCTCGATGACGAAATTCTGGCCGAGCCGTTCCGAGAGATACTGGCCGACCAGCCGCGCGGTGACGTCGTTGGGTCCGCCCGCGGCGAAGCATACGACCCAGCGCACCGGCCGCGACGGATAGGCGTCCGCGCGCGCGCGCCGCGAGACGGCCGGGAGCGCGACCGCGCCGGCGGCGAGCTGCAGAAATCGACGACGGAAAAGATTCATGGTGCGTGCCCCCTCGCGACGGCGAAACGCTATGCCTCAGGCGTTGCGCTCGCGCGCGATCCGATCGCTGCGATGATCGCGGTCACCATCGGCTTCATGTGGAAGCTCTCCGCCGGCGCGACGGCGACGCGTCCGCCGGCCTCCGCGATCGCGCGGGCGACCACCGGGCCGACCGCCGCGATCGTCGTGCGCGCGAGCCCCGCGCGCAGCGCGGCTTCGCGTCCGCTTGCGGCGGCAACCTCGCGCAGGCGCTTGACCTGCGGCGAACTGGTGAACGCGATGAGGTCGACCTGCCCCGCCGCCATGGCGTCGATCACCTCGGCGACGAGGCGGTCCTCGCTCTGCGACGCGTAGGCGTAGCACAGCACCGGATCGGGGCGCGCGCCGCCGGCGCGCAGGAAGTCGATCAGCGCCGCGTTGGGGTTGTCGGGATAAAGCTGCACCGCGACGCGGCGGCCGTTGAGGTTCTCGGCCGAAAGCGCGGCGATGACGCCGGCCGTGGTCGGCTCGCCCGCGGCGAGGTCCGGCTTGAGGCCGAGTGCGTGCAGCCGGCGTGCCGGCTTGGGGCCGCGGGTGATCTTGCGCACCTTCGCGAGCGCCGCGACGAACGCCGCCGCGATGCCGGCACGTTCCGCAAAGCCGACGAGCCGGCCGAGACCTTCGCCGGTGAGAAGAACAAGGTCGTCGGGCGGCTCGGCGATGAAGCGGGCAAGCCACGCCTCGACCGGCGCCGCGTCCTCGACGTCGCGGATCGCGACCAGCGGGCAGCGCACCGCGGTCGCGCCGTGCCGTTCCAGCATGTGCGCCAGCACGTCGAGTTCGCGTGTCTCCGGCACCACGACCCGCCGGCCGGCGAGGGCATCGCTCATGGGCGGCCTCCTGCCGAAGTCGTATATATGTCTGCGGCGGTGCGGAGTCTTGGCCCATGAGCGACCGCTTGGCTGCGAGCGAACCCACCCAGGCGCGCTGCTGCATTGCCGGCGGCGGGCCGGCCGGCATGATGCTCGGCTTCCTGCTGGCGCGCGCCGGCGTCGACGTGATCGTGCTGGAGAAGCACGCGGATTTCTTCCGCGATTTCCGCGGCGACACGATTCATCCCTCGACCCTCGAAGTCGTGCATGAACTCGGCCTGCTCGATGATTTCCTCGCGCGTCCGCACCAGGAGCTGCGCGAGCTGCGCGGCTGGATCGGCGACGTCACCATTCCGGTCGCCGATTTTTCCCACTTGCCGACCCGCTGCAAGTTCATCGCCCTGATGCCGCAATGGGACTTCCTCGACTTCCTCGCCCAGCACGGCCGGAAATATCCGAGCTTCCGCCTGCGCATGCAGGCGGAGGTCACCGGCCTGATCGAGGAGGGCGGGCGCGTCGCCGGCGTGCGGGCGCGCACGGCGAACGGCGCGCTCGAAGTGCGCGCCGACCTCACCATCGGGGCGGACGGGCGCCATTCGACCGTGCGCGAGAAGGCCGGGCTCGAGATCATCGACCTCGGCGCGCCCATGGACGTGCTGTGGATGCGGCTTTCGCAACGTCCCGGCGATCCCAAGGAGAGCATGGGGCGGTTTGAACCCGGCCACGTCTTCGTGATGATCGACCGCGGCGATTACTGGCAGTGCGCCTTCGTGATCCCCAAGGGCGGCATCGAGGAGGTCAAGGGCCGCGGGCTGCCGGCGTTCCGCGAGGAGGTAGCGCACCTGGCGCCGTTCGCGCGCGACCGGGTCGGCGAGTTGCGCGACTGGGACGACGTCAAGCTCCTCACCGTCGCGGTCGAGCGCCTGCGCCAATGGTATCGGCCCGGCCTCTTGTGCATCGGCGACGCGGCCCACGCCATGTCGCCGATCGGCGGCATCGGCATCAATCTCGCGGTCCAGGACGCGGTCGCCGCCGCCAACATCCTGGCCGGGCCGCTGCGCCGGGGGCCGGCGACCGTCGATCAGCTGCGGGCGGTGCAGCGCCGCCGCGCGCTGCCGACCCGTCTGACGCAAGGCGCGCAGGTGCTCATCCAGAACCGGGTGATCAGGCGGGTGCTGGCGGACAGCGGAGCAAAATCGCTGCCGGTGCCCCTGGTGCTTCGCCTGTTGCGCGACTGGCCGTTCCTGCGCCGCATCCCGGCGCGCCTCGTCGGGATGGGGGTGCGGCCGGAGCATGTGCGGACGTAGCCCGCATGAGCGAAGCGACATGCGGG
>DASZJC010000452.1:0-2691 GCA_035948495.1 Xanthobacteraceae bacterium
CTTATGGCCGCTGTTTCAATGACTTGACCGCGAGACCTGGCACGCCGCGTTGGCATTCATCCTTCCTCAACCATTCCTCCGCGACATTGTCTTGAATGTGCCTTGTTCCTGCACGATTCCTCGCCCACAAGGCCGCTGACCCCACGGGGACGGGTAATCCGATGACGCTCCTGCGCACGACCGCCGCTATCGGCATGCTTGCCGCGTCCCTCGGCGCGAGCGATATCGCCCGGGCACAATCCTACCCGCCTTATTATCAGGCGCCGCCGCCGTACTATCGCGGCGCCCCGCCCGCCCAATGGGACATCGACGACATGCCGGTCGGCAGCGTGCCGGGCGACACCGACCGGCCGATGGCTCCGCAACCGGCGCCCCGGGCCAATGCGGCGCCCGATCCGTACGCCGCCTACCGGCCGCCCTCCGGCGGACCCGGCCCGTATCCCGACAACGGTGCTGGGCCGGCCGTCCAGCGGGATCCCTATGCCCTGCCGCCGCCCGGGATCGATCCTTCCTATCCGCGCGGTCCGGGCCAGGCCGCCATTCCGGTCCAGCCCGACGCCGGCTACGGCCCGACCAACATTCGTCCGCCCGGCACGGTCGGCGATCAACAGATGGCGGCGCTGCCGCCCGACATTCGGCCCGAGAGCGGCGACGCCAAGGACCTGTCGCCCCGGCTGCGCAAACAGATCCTGGCGTATCAGACGCGCGAGCCGGCCGGCACTATCATCATCGACACGCCGAACACCTACCTTTACCTCGTGCTCGGCAACGGCCAGGCGCTGCGCTACGGCGTCGGCGTCGGCCGCGAGGGCTTCACTTGGGCGGGCACCCAGCGTATCGCCCGCATGGCCGAGTGGCCCGATTGGCATCCGCCCGCGGAGATGATCGAGCGCCAGCCGTACTTGCCGCGCTTCATGGCGGGCGGGCCCGGCAATCCGCTCGGCGCGCGCGCGCTCTACCTCGGCAATACCGTCTACCGCATCCACGGCACCAACCAGCCCTCGACCATCGGCACGTTCGTGTCGTCAGGCTGCATCCGCCTGCTCAACGAGGACATCGAGGACCTCTACGGGCGCGTGACCGTCGGCACCCGCGTCGTGGTGCTGCCGGGCGGCAAGCCGCCGGACACCGCCGCCGCCGTCCCGCCCTATCCGCAGCGATAGCGCTGTAGCCCGGATGGAGCGCGAAGCGCGAAATCCGGGAACGGCGGTCCCGCATTCCGCTGCGCTCCATGCGGGCTACATTTCTTTCGCCACGACCCGCAGCGTCAGCGCGACGCCGGCGAGCGTATCCCAGCCGGAGGTGTGGCCGATGCGGCCCGCCGCCGCGGCCGCCGCGTCGAGGTGTCCGCCGACAACGGCCGCGACCAGCGCGTGGAGATTTTCCCCGGCGTGCCCGGCCGCCGCCGCGCGCAGGAAGCTCGCGCTCAGCGGCGAGGTCCGGGCGGGCGCGGCAGCGGCGACGGCTTCCCCCAGCGCCGCGTGAGTCTTTGTTTGACGGACCGCGTCGAGCGCCGCCAGCGCGCCGATCAGAAAATCGTCGCCGGACGGGGTGAGCCCCGGCCCGAGGCCGACGAGGCCGCTCACCGGGTCGACCGCCAGCTCGTCGCTCGTCATCGTCCGCGCAAGCGGACGATCCAGTAACCACCGGGCTTGCGACGAAATATCGGCGCTGCGGATTACTGGATGCCCCGCTTGCGCGGGGCATGACGAGGCATCGATTTGTTCGGACAACCAGGTTTCAAACCGCAGGACGCGCGGGCGGGCGAGGCGGGCGAGCGGTGTCTCGCCGGCGGCGAAGATCGCGCGGGCGAGGCCGTCTGCCGGGCTGTCGGTGGCCGCGCGCCGCGCCAGGATCCCGCACGTTTCGAGTAGTTCGGCGGGCGAGGACACGGCCGGCCACGCCGGCGGGCGCCACGTTTCGCAACCGTCGAGGTCGAACCGCAGGTCGCCGATCGCGACGCGCTGCTGCGCGAGCAAGACGGACTGTCCTTGCCGCACTCCGAGCCGCGCCGGGGGCGCGGCGATGATCAGCGTCGACGGGCCGTTGCCGATCGCAGGCTCGCCGATGCAGACGAACGCGTCGCCGAAGCGAAGAAAAAGGCTGCGCGCGAATACGGCCGCGACCTCGCCGCGCCCGCCGCGGCGACAAACCTCCCGGGCCAGCACGCCGGACCGCAGGATCGGCACGGCGCGCGGACGACCGGCGCGCTGCCGAACAAGCGCGGGCGCGATCTCGTCGGCGCGGTCGCACGCGAGGCTCATTGCGCCGCTACTCCGCGTCGTCCGGCGCTCGCGCGTGCCACCGCGGCCATCGCCAGCGCGGCCGCGTCGGCGTTGCAGTCGGCAACCACGACGCCCGCCTCTTGCAGTTTGCGTACCTGCTCGGCGCGCGGCTGCGGGTCGGCGTCGGTGCCGGTGACCGAGGCGACGATCGGCACGCCGTCGCGGCGCCCGGTGAGCGTCTGCGCCAGGTGGCCGGCCGGATCGGGATGGGCGCCGTAGCCGAGCACGATGTCGAGCAGGATCACGCCCACGTGCGGATCGGCCAAGGCCGCCGCAAGCGGGGCATCGCGCACGGCGGGCTCGATCATCGGATGCGGGCGGCCGCGCGTGAACGCGTCGTCGCCGAGGTCGATCATGACGTGCCCGGCCGGCGCGCCGGTCAGGGCCGCCGCGCCCGGCACCGGCA
>DASZJC010000453.1:0-3437 GCA_035948495.1 Xanthobacteraceae bacterium
CCGAGCCCGCCCGGCGCGGCGCTGGCGAAGCCGAGCAGGGTGGCGGTGACGAAGATCACCGACACGGTCACGAAGGCGATATGCGGCTCGTCGGGGAGCAGCACCCACATGGCGAGCGAGCAGCAGCCGAGGTCGGCGATGCCGATGAGGATCTGCACCAATGTCAGCGGCCCGCCCGGAAGGGTCACCTCCCAGTTGTCCCTGCCGATCACGCGCGGCTTGTGCCAGACCCAGGCGACGTAGGCGGCCAGCATGGCGAGGGTGCCGCAGGCGACGATGCGGTTGAGCCACGCCGGGAGCTGGTCGATCGCGCCCGCCGCGTCCGGCGCAAAGGCGATGCCGAGACCGAGCACCGTGGCATTGCCGAGCCAGAAGGTAAGGCCGGCGACGAAGCAGATCTTGGCGACGTCGATCAGCGTGAGGCCCCAGGTCGAGTAGATGCGGTAGCGCACCGCTCCGCCGGTCAGCACGGTGACGCCGACGTTGTGGCCGATCGAGTAGCTGGTGAAGCCGGCGAGGGCGGCGATGCGATAGGGGACGTGGCGCTTCCCGATCGTGCGCAGCGCGAACAGGTCGTAGAACGTCAGCGTGAAGTAAGCCCCGGCGACCAGCAGGCCGGCGAGCACGACGGTGTGGAGCGGCGTCCGGCGCAGCGCGGCCATGACCTCGTGGAACGCGATGCCGCGCAGGATGCGGTAAAGCACGACCGCGGCAATAAGGATGATGGTGAGGCTGAGCGCGATGCCGACCCGGTTCCACCCGATCCGTTCGTCCAACAACCGCTTAGCTGCGCGCAACGCGCCGACCATTCCGCTCCCCTATCGCTCGTGTCCCGGATGCGGTGCAGCGCGAAGCGGAGCGGAGCGGTGCACTGCTGACTTGTCCCGGGCGCACCGCGGCGCGTAGTGTCGCGGTGCAGACCCGGGATCGATAAGAAATGGGTAGACCCCGGATCAGCGCCGCATCACTCCGCTGCGCTACGTGCTGCGGCGCGTCCGGGGCACGTGCTTCGCACGCGGCTGCGCTGCGCCCGGGGAACGCGGATAGGGAAAGCGCAACCAACGGATCTCCCCCCGGGGCCGCCGCAGAGCCTGTGCGGCTCCGCCCGGGCAATGTTTGCTCCCCGACCGTACGCGCGACCCCTACCAGAACTCGAGGCCGGGCGCGAGCGCGATCAGGGTATCGTGGGCGCGTGATCTTTTGCGACCTGCCTTCGCCCGCCGAAGCATCGGCCAAATGACGAGCCGTGCTAGGCTTCGCGCAGGCGGGAAACCGGTGCCCACCCCGCATCGAGTCCGGGACGGGCATTGTCGGCATTCATGTTATCCGCCGGCCCCATGTCGGCGACCCGCCGGCGCAATGCCTCGATCAGCTGGGCGCTTTCGCTCAGGTGCGGTTCCTCGGCGTCGAGCACGCGCGTGAAGGCGCGCTTCTTCAGCGCCACGACGTCGATCCCTTCGTGCGCGGCGTCTATCCTGGCCGAATCGCAGACGATGTCGATCAAGCGGTCGATCGCATGCAGCCGGCCCAGCAGGTAGTCGTTCTCGCGATAGGCGCGGGACAAAAAGGCGGCGAAATGGCCGAACCCGATCCCCTTGAGGCTGTGCGCGCCGTTGAAGCCGTCGAGCATGCGGGCGTCCTGCGGGCTGATGCGGTCGACCAGGATTTCGTGCAGCTCGCCGACGTCGCGCGTGCTGGTGAGCGGGAACGTCAGCACGTCCCAGAACGGAAAGCCGAGATAGTTGATCAGGACTTCGCGCCGCGCCTCGGCGGGCCAGCGCTGCGGATCGAGGCCGGACAGCAGCACGTCGACGTCGCGGGTGCTGGCGTTGAGGTCGATCTGCGCGGCCAGCCGCTCGACCAGCGCCCCGACGCGCGCGGCGTTGGCCTCGACGAAGTGCCGCGCGTGGCGGCGCAGGTCGCGCGCGTCCGCGGCCGACGGCGCGATCGCGAAAATCTCGGCGGCAAGCTCGCGCGTCGCGGAATCGAAAAACCGCACCTCCTCGCGCCGCTGCACCAGTTCGAGGCAGCCATAGAAATCGCGCTTGAGGGCGTCGATGACGGCGGGATCGAGGCCCTTGAAGCGCGGGTGATCGATCATCTGGTAGAGCCGGTTCTGCCCTTCGATCAGGAAATTCAGCCGGCGCTTGCGGTAGTCCAGGTCGAACGCGAGCAGGAACGAGGCCCAGTCGGGAACCGGCTCGGCGGCGGCGGTTTCGCGGCGAATGGCGTGGCTCTCCCGCTCGGAATAGACGAACCCGGCCTGCGCCGCCCAGGCGTCGATGATCTCGGCAATGAGGCGGGCGAGCGGCGAGCGCGGCGGCGCGGCGCGCATCTCGGCGATCAGCCGGGCGAGGAAGCGGCGCACCGACGCGAGCTTGAGGCGCACGTAGCCCTGGTAGGCGAACCCGGCGTCGTGGGCGACGTGGGCATTCGCCTGCTCGCGCCACGCCCGGATCTGCTCGGCGCCGGCCGGGCGGTCGAGCGGATCGGCGAGGATGCGCGCGAGCAGCCGGTGGATCGACGGCCGGGCGCCTTCGACGATGCCGTTGAGCTGGCGCACCTCGTCGTTGAACGAGAACACCCAGCCCAGCTCGTCGGTGACCGGCTGGTTGCGCGGAATGTCCGACATCGCGCCCTTGAGGGTGGCGAAAAACCCCGGGGCCTTGCGGCGGACGGCGTCGGCCGAGGAAGCCGGCTCGGGATCGATATAGACGAGCCGGCGATCGACCTGGCGATAGGCCGGGCGGCCGTGGATCGCCGCGATCGCCTCGTGGAACGGCCGGTTGTTGAGCACGCTGCCGTCGATGAAGCTTGCCGAGACCGGGTCGATCTCGGCCTGGATATGGGCGGCGAAGTTGCGCTCGATGAACCGGGCGCGGTCGGGCCAATCCATGCCGCGCCGGGCGACGAGCGCGTCGATCTCGCGGATCTGCGCCGGCGGGAACGCTCCCGGGAACGAGGAGGTGGCACGCGCCGCGAACGCCAGCGCCGGCGCGTTGCTCAGCGCGAAATCGCTCTCCGTCGCGCCGTTGCCGTTGCGCCGGCAGGAGAAGCGCAGCACGTGATGGTGTTCGCGGTCGCGGATCACCGGCGGATCGTGGATTTGAATGAGATGCTGATATCCGTGGTAGTCGGTGAGCATGACGATGAGGTCGAGCCGCTGGCCGGACGGCAGCAGCGACGCGCCCTTGCGCGCCGGCGCCCCCATCGCGGTCACGGCGTCGAACATCAGGTCGGCCATGCGCGACCCGTCGAGCGGCGGCTTGAACCAGCGCGAGCGCACGAACAGCGAGAGCTTGTCGCGCACTTCGCGATCGCGCACCGCGCCGAGCACGCCGGTTTTCCCGGCGCCCCAGATGAGCGGCTTGAGGAAGACCTTGCTCCACCGGTTCGCCCGCGCCTCGGGCGCGAGCAGAATTTCGACGTCGGCGTTC
>DASZJC010000454.1:0-1517 GCA_035948495.1 Xanthobacteraceae bacterium
GGCAGGCTTTCGCCGGAACATGCGCTAGGGATAAGCGTGCCGCACGGCAATCGATCTACTTGCGCAGCAGGTATTTGTGCTCGCCGGTGAGCACCAGCTCGCCGCGCTGGTTGTGCAAGGTCGCCGTCATGATCACGACCCCGGTGGTGCGCTGGGGCTCGAGCGCCGCGATGGTGAGCTGGGGATAAAGCGTGTCGCCGGGATGGACCGGCTTGAGGAATTTCGCCGACTGCTCGATGAAGCCGATCAGGGCGTCGCCGATCGCGTGGGCGAAGGTTCCGGCGCCGGCCGCGGTGAAGCACAGAACCTGCAGGCCGTGGGCGAGCACGCCCGGATAGCCGCGGGCGCGGCAATATTCGACGTCGTAGTGGATCGGATGGTTGTCGCCCGAGAGCGCCTGGAAGGCGGAGAAATGCGCGTCGGTGACGGTGCGGCTCGGCGAACGAAACACCTCGCCGACCCTAAGGTCGGCGAAGCCGCGCTGCGCGGCCACGCGAAACTGCCCGGGATCGAACGATTCGCTCACGTCCCCTCTCCTCCCATCATCGGCATGCTGCTGCGGCGACGGGATAGTGCCCGACATCGACAGCAACACCTTGCTGCGGCATAAGACCGGCCATGAAACATAGCACCGACCGCATCCTAACGACTCACGTGGGCAGCCTCATCCGGCCGGAGCCGCTGCTTGAGTTCCTGCGGCTCAAGCAGGCCCGCCAGCCGTTCGACCAGGCGGCTTACGACAAATGCCTGACCCAATCCGTCGCCGATGTCGTACGCCGCCAGGCGGATGTCGGCGTCGACGTGGTGAGCGACGGCGAGTTCGGCAAATCTATCAGCTGGTCGCAATACGTGCTCGAGCGGCTGAGCGGGTTCGAGCGCCGGCCGATCCGCGGCGGCGCCGATCCGTTCGCGCGCGGGCTCGACCGCGAGCGCTTCCCCGAGTTCTACGCCGAGCTCGACGCGCGCGAAGGGCGCGCGACCACGACCGATTCCGTGTGCGTCGGCCCGATCGCCTACACGGGCCAGGCGGAGCTTGCGCGCGACATCGACAATTTCCGCGCGGCGCTACGCGACGTGAAGGTCGAGGACGCGTTCCTGCCGGTCGCCGCCCCGGCGAGCGTGATCCCCGACCGCACGAACGAATATTACGCGAGCGACGACGAGTGCCTGGCGGCCATCGCCGAGGCGATGCGCACGGAGTACCGCACGATCGTCGACGCCGGCTTCGTGCTGCAGCTCGACGACGCCCGTGCCGCCGTCACCTACGACCGCATGGTGCCGCCGGCGAGCTTCGACGACTACCGCAGCTGGGTGGCGCGCCACGTCGAGGTGCTCAACCACGCCATCGCCGGCATTCCCGCAGACAAGATGCGCTACCACGTATGCTGGGGCAGCTGGCCCGGGCCGCACACCAGCGACGTGCCGCTCAAAGACATCGTCGATCTGATCCTCAAGGTGCGCGTCGGCGCCTACGTGATCGAGGGCGCGAACCCGCGCCACGAGCACGAGTGGAAGGT
>DASZJC010000455.1:0-2519 GCA_035948495.1 Xanthobacteraceae bacterium
CCGCGCCGCTTCAACGCGCCGAGGCGCACGAACAGCGCGAGCACGGCAAACAGCACGAGCCCCTCGAGCATCGCCTCGTACAGCTGGCTCGGGTGGCGCGGCAGCGGCCCGCCCCCCGGGAACACCATCGCCCACGGCACGTCGCTCGGCCGCCCCCAGAGCTCGCCATTGATGAAATTGGCGAGCCGGCCGAAGAACAATCCGATCGGCGCCACCGCGCAAGTGACGTCGCCGAGCGAGAGGATCGGAATCTTGCGCCAGCGCGCGAACAGCACGACCGCCAGCACGCAGCCGATGAAGCCGCCGTGGAACGACATGCCGCCCTTCCACAGTTGCACGATCTCGACCGGATGCGCGAGGAAGTGCGGAAGGTTGTAGAAAAGAACGTAGCCGGTGCGCCCGCCCAGGATGATTCCGAGCGTCACCCACAGCACGAAATCGTCGAACTCGGCCGCGCTGATCGGGGCCGGTCCGCCCCAGGCGCACTGCGAGCGCAGGATCGCCTTGGCATAGAGCCAGCCGAGAAGAATGCCGGCGATATAGGCGAGCGCGTACCAGCGGACGGCAAACGGGCCGATCTGGACCAGCACCGGATCGAACGCGGGAAACGGGAGAACGAGATAGGGCATGAGATGACCGATCGGCGCGTCATGCGGCCACGGCGCGCGCCAAGTCAAGTCGAGGAACCGGCGGCTCTTGCGGGCGGGCGGCCCAATGCCCATTGTGACTTGCTAGTTCGGAGGGACGCCATGACCCAGACCAGCAACCGGTTCTTCGACGAGATGGCGCGGCTGATGAACGACGCCGCCGGCGTCGCCCAAGGCGTGCGGCGGGAGTTCGACACGCTGCTGCGCAATCAGGCCGAGCGCATGCTGCGCGACCTCGACGTGGTCAAGCGCGAGGAGTTCGAGGCGGTCAAGGAGATGGCCCGGCTGGCGCGCGAGGAGAACGAGGCGCTCGCCGCCCGCATTGCCGCGCTCGAAGCGGCGATCGGCAAATCCGGGACCTGAGGGCGTGGATTTGCCCCATTCTGCGGTTTCTGTCGGTTTCTTGTTTTTCCCCATCCGACCCGCTATAAGCCGCGCGACCTCGGCTTGGTGCACCCCTGGAGGCCGGCCGGGCGGAACGGCCGCGTTAGCGGCCGTTTGCGTTGCAATCGAAACCGATGAGGATTTGTCATGGCGACCGTCAAGGAGATCAAGGCGACGGCGCGCCCGCGGGCCGGCAAGGGGGCCGCTCGGGCGATGCGTCGCCAAGGCCGCGTGCCTGGCGTCATCTACGGCGACAGCCAGCCGCCGCTCAGCATTTCGCTCGACTATGCCGACCTGCGGCAGAAGATCTACGCGGGCGGATTTCTCACCACGATCTACGAGCTTGACCTGGACGGCGCCAGGCACCGCGTCATCCCGCGCGACTTTCAGCTCGATCCGGTGCGCGATTTCCCGATCCACGTCGACTTCATGCGGCTGGGCGAAGGCGCGCGCATCCGCGTGCGTGTCCCGATTCACGTGAAGAACGCGGACCAGTCGCCCGGCCTCAAACGCGGCGGCACCGTGAACATGGTCGAGCACACGCTCGAAGTCTACTGCTCGGCCGACGCCATCCCGGAAGCGATCGACGTCGATCTCACCGGGCTCGAGATCAGCTATGCGAAGCATCTCAGCGACATCACGCTGCCGCCGAACGTCCAGGCGGTGGCGCGGCGCGACGTGACCCTCGTCACCATCGTGGCGCCGTCCGGCTATCTGGAAGAGCAGAAGGCGGCCGCCGAAGCGGCAGCCGCAGCGGCAGCGGCGGCGGCATTGGCCGCCGAAGCGGGCGAAGTGGCGGCGGCGGAAGGCGCAGCTCCCGGCGCACCCGGCGCGGCGCCCCCGGGCGCACCCGGCGCCGCACCGGCGGCGGCTCCGGCCGCGGGCGCAGCGCCGGAGAAGAAGTGACGCGGCACGCGCCGGCTTGCCGCGACGATCGCCGGCGGCGGTACTCCCGACGGCAGGACGCTCAGCGATGCTCTTGTTCGTGGGGCTCGGCAATCCGGGCGCGGGCCACGCCGGCAACCGTCACAACGTCGGCTTCATGGCGGTCGAAGCGATTGCCGCGCGCCACGGCTTGCGCCCGTGGCGCCGGCGGTTCCATGGCGTGGCGGTCGACGGCGCGCTCGGCGGCGAGCGCGTGCTGCTGCTCCTGCCCGGCACCTACATGAACGACTCCGGGCTCGCCGTCTCGGCGGCGGCGCAGTTCTTCAAGATCGCTCCGCACGAGATCGTGGTGTTTCACGACGAGGTCGACCTGGCGCCCGGCAAACTGCGGGTGAAGACCAGCGGCGGCAATGCCGGCCACAACGGCCTGCGTTCGATCAGCGCGCATGTCGGCAACGACTACCGGCGGGTGCGCATCGGGGTCGGACACCCGGGCGTCAAGGACCTGGTCTACGCCCACGTGCTCGGCGATTTCGCCAAGAGCGAGCGGCCGTGGGTCGAGGCGCTGTGCGACATCATCGCCGAGAACGCCGAATTACTGGT
>DASZJC010000456.1:0-3577 GCA_035948495.1 Xanthobacteraceae bacterium
GGCGGCGAAGAAGGCGGTCACCGGCGTCGGCGCCCCCTCGTAGACGTCCGGCGTCCACATGTGGAACGGCACCGCCGAGACCTTGAAGCACAGCCCGGCAAACAGGAACACCAGCCCGAACACCAGCCCGATGCCGCCCTGCCCGGCCGCCGCGGCGATGCCGGCAAAATTGACGGTGCCGGTGAAGCCGTAGATCAGCGAGGCGCCGTAGAGCAGCATGCCCGAGGAGAGCGCGCCGAGGACGAAATACTTGAGGCCGGCTTCGGTCGCGCGCACGGAGTCGCGGTCGTACGCGGCGAGCACGTAAAGGCACAGGCTCATCAGCTCGAGGCCGAGATAAAGCGCGATCAGATCGGCGGCCGAGATCAGCATCAGCATGCCGGTGACCGAGAGCAGGATCAGGACCGGGTATTCGAACGAGGGCCGCATCTGCCGCTTGGCATAGTCGAACGACATGAGGATGGTCGCGGCCGCGCCGGCGAGCGCCAGGATCTTGAGAAAACGCGCGAAATCGTCGACCACGAAGCTTCCGCCGAGGCTCGCGGGCCGGGCGTCCGGCGTGCGCGCAACGACGAGGCCGGCGGCAACGAGCAGCGCGATCGCGGCGCCATCGAGCGCGCCCGCCGCGCGTTCCCCGCGGAACGCGCCGACCATCAACAGCGCCATGGCGCCGAGCGCGAGCACGAGCTCGGGGGCGATCGCCGTGAGCGCGGATATCTGGGCGGGATCGTTCATCAAGTCGGCCCTCGAGAGGTCATGGCAATGCGGCCGCTTTCACCGCGCCGAGCGCGCGGCTGTAGTTTTCGACCAGGGTCGCAACCGAGGTCGCGGAGAGGTCGAGGACGAACTTGGGGAACACGCCGAACAGGAGGGTGAGCACCACGAGCGGGGCGAGCGCGACGATCTCGCGCGCATCGAGATCGCGCAGCGCGGCGAGCGCCGGCTTGTCGAGCGTGCCGAATATCACCTTGCGGTAGACCCACAGCGCGTAGCATGCCGAGAGGATGACGCCGGTGGTGGCGAGCGTCGCCACCCAGATGTCGACCTTGAAGGTGCCGATCAGGCTCAAGAACTCGCCGACGAAACCCGAGGTGCCGGGCAGCCCGACGTTGGCGAGGGTGAACACCATGAAGGCCGCGGCATAGAGCGGCATGTTGTTGACGAGCCCGCCGTAGGCGGCGATCTCGCGCGTGTGCATGCGGTCGTAGACGACGCCGACGCACAGGAACAGCGCGCCCGACACGATACCGTGCGACACCATCTGGAAAATGCCGCCGGCGACGCCCTGGGCGGTGGCCGCGAATATGCCCATAGTGACGAAGCCCATGTGCGCCACCGACGAATAGGCGATCAGTTTCTTGAAATCCTCCTGCACCAGCGCGACCAGCGAGGTGTAGATGATGGCGACGACCGAGAGAGCGAAAATCAGCGGCGCGAAGTCGTGCGAGGCGGCCGGGAACATCGGCAGCGAGAAGCGCAGGAAGCCGTAGCCGCCCATCTTCAACAGGATGGCGGCAAGGATCACCGAGCCGGCGGTCGGCGCCTCCACGTGGGCGTCGGGCAGCCAGGTGTGGACCGGCCACATCGGCAGCTTCACCGCGAACGAGGCGAAGAACGCGAGCCACAGCCACGTCTGCATCCCGCGCGGGAACGCGAACGTCATCAAGGTCGGGATGTCGGTGGTGCCGCCCGCCCAGTACATCGCCATGATGGCGAGCAGCATCAGCACCGAGCCGAGGAACGTATAGAGGAAGAACTTGAAGGTGGCGTAGACGCGCCGCGGCCCGCCCCACACCCCGATGATGAGGAACATGGGGATGAGGCCGCCTTCGAAGAACAGGTAGAACAGCACGAGATCGAGCGCCGTGAAGGTGCCGATCATCAGCGTCTCGAGCACCAGGAAGGCGATCATGTATTCCTTGACGCGGCGGGTGATCGGCTCCCAGCTGGCGATGATGCAGATCGGCATCAGTCCGGTGGTGAGGATCACGAACGGCAGCGAAATGCCGTCGACGCCCATGTGATAGGCGATGGTGCCGGCGAGCCAGCGGCCCTTCTCGACGAACTGGAATTCGGCCGACGACGGATCGAACCGCCACACCAGGATCAGCGAAACCGCGAAGGTGACGAGGGTCGTCCACAGCGCGATCCAGCGCGCGTTGCGGGTGCCCGCGGGGGTCTCGCCCGGCGCCATGACGACGATCAGCAGCGCGCCCAGCAGCGGCAGGAACGCGGTGAGCGATAGGATCGGCCATCCGGCCATCAGTGCGCTCCGCCGGAGAACATGAACCAGGTGATGAGCGCGGCGACGCCGACCAGCATGGCGAAGGCGTAGTGATAAAGGTAACCGGTCTGCAGCCGCACCGCGCGGTTGGTCAGGTCGATCACCCGCGCCGAGACGCCGTCGGGGCCGAACCCGTCGATCAGCCAGCCGTCGCCGCCCTTCCACAGCAGCCGCCCGAGCCACAGCGCCGGCCGCACGAACAGGAAGTCGTAGATCTCGTCGAAGTACCACTTGTTGAGCAGGAAGCGGTACAGCAGCTGGTGCTGGCGGGCGAGGGCCTCGGGCATGTCCGGACGGCGGATATAGAACTGCCAGGCGACGAGAAGCCCGATCGCCATCATCAGCGTGGGCAGCACGCCGACCAGGTAGGGCACGCGGTGCATGTCCTCGAGCACGGTGTTGCCGTGGGCGAACTTGAGCGACTCGCGGAAGAACTCCTCGACGTTGTGCCCGGCGAACAGGTCCTTGAACGGGAAGCCCGCCAGGATCGAGCCCGCCGCCAGCACGATGAGCGGCACCGTCATCACCGCCGGACTCTCGTGCGCATGGTCGCGCGCGTAGTAATCGTGGGCGAGCCCGTGGAACGTCTTGAAGATCAGCCGCCACGAATAGAACGCGGTCAGCCCGGCGGCGGCGACCGTGAGCACGAAGGCATAAGCGGCAAACGGGTTCTTGCCGGCGTAGGCGGCTTCGATGATGGCGTCCTTGGAGAAATACCCGGCGGTCAGCGGAAAGCCGGTCAGCGCCAGGGTGCCGATCACCATGGTGACGTAGGTGACCGGAAGCTGGTCGCGCAGGCCGCCCATCTTGCGGATGTCCTGCTCGTGATGCATCGCGGTGATCACCGAGCCGGAGCCGAGGAACAACAGCCCCTTGAAGAAGGCGTGGGTGAACAGGTGGAACATGCCGACCGAATAGGCGCCCACGCCCATGGCCACGAACATGTAGCCGAGCTGCGAACAGGTCGAGTAAGCGACGATCCGCTTGATGTCGTTCTGAACGAGACCGATGGTCGCGGCGAAAAAGGCCGTGGTGCCGCCGATGAACATCACGAACGCCTGCGCCGTCGGCGCCAACTCAAACAGTGGCGACAGCCGCGCCACCATGAACACGCCCGCCGTCACCATGGTGGCGGCGTGGATCAGCGCGGAGACCGGCGTCGGGCCTTCCATCGCGTCGGGCAGCCAGGTGTGCAGCAGGAACTGCGCGGACTTGCCCATCGCGCCCATGAACAAGAGCAGACAGGTCAAAGTCAGCGCGTCCGGATGCCAGCCGAAGAAGTCGATGGTCTTT
>DASZJC010000457.1:0-11268 GCA_035948495.1 Xanthobacteraceae bacterium
GCGCGGGCGATGACGACGCGGAATGCCTGAATCAGAAATTCGGGACCAGCTTGTCGAGGCCGGCGACGCGGGTGATGGACTGCAACTCGCGCATCTGATCGTCGCTGAAGCTCATGATCAGCGGCATCGCGGCCGACTTGAGGTTCTGCACGTCGGCGCCGGCGGGATCGACCGCCGCCACCGCCTGGACGGCGTCGCGCGCGCCCCGGTGCGGAGCCTGACCGTTCTGCGCGTAATTGAGGTTGCGCAGCGCCGCTTCGACCGACGGCCACATGCGCTCCTGATCCGGCGTCAGGTTGAGCCGCCGCTTGATGCTCGCAATCTGCGCGTCGTTGAGCACGGCGCCGGGCCGCGTAAGGCTGCGCGCGGGCACCGCCGGCTTGGCGGAGACGCTGGCGAGATGCATTTGCGCCGGCCGGCGCACAGGGGCAGCCGCCGCGGCGTGCGCGGTCGGCGTTTGCGCGGCCACTTGCACCACCGCCTGCGGATAGGTCGGATAAGGCGCGAACAGCGCGCGCTCGGACGCCGCAGTCTCCTCGGCGGCGCGCAGCTTGGCCGCGGCCACGTTGCGCTCCGCCGGCGAGCGGACCACCACGGTCTCGGCCGGCGCCGCGACGGCCACGCGTTCTTGCGCACGCGCTGCCGGATGGGACGCAATTCCGTACACGAGCGCCGCCGCGCTCATGACCGCAACCGCACAGGCTAGATTGAAGATCGCGCTCGACCGCTGCCGCATCGACACTCCCCCTGGTCCCGCCCCCCGGCGGTGTTCTCAGTTGAGACTTTCAAACATTGACTAATTTATGACTAACGCCGCCGTGCCGGCGGCCGGCGGGGGCCCGGAACCGCACGCCGGGCAAGTTTTCCACTGATGGAACAGCATCCTCGCCGGCGGCGTTGACAGTGCGGGGACCCCCGGGCCACCATCATCCCCGTACCAGCGAGGCGGTTATGCATATCGATCTCAACGAGGCGATCCGGATCCATGCCAGGGTCGGCCGGGCGCGATTTGGCCGCGGCGCCAAGAAAAGGGCGCTGAAAACCGCCCAGAACCTGCGCTTGGCCGGCGACCAGGCCGGAGCGGCCGTATGGGAACGCCTGGCGGCTGAAATCGAGCGCGGCGAGGGCAAGAACGGAAAGGCCGCCAAGGCCAAGCACACGCCGTCGTAGCGCGAGCGCTCTCGTCCGGTTGCACGTCAACAATCCCCCACCCGTTCGTCGTACATAAAAAGCGCCCGCCGGGGACGGCTCCGGCGGGCGCAGCATCCGGGCCCAGAGGGGACGGCACCCGGATCGGGAGGCTGAGGGGGCAGCCTCGGGGGAGTTAAAACCGGCGCACCGGCCAGCCGATCGCGCGCGCGCCGCCGATCTCCGGCACGATCGAGGGAGCGGTCGCGGGACGCGCCTTCATGCGGGCGGGGCGGGGCCGGGCCACGCGATCCACCAGCAGGTCGGTCGGGTCGCGCCAAACGGGTTCGCTGAAGGCTTCGCGAACGTCCCTCCGGGTCAGCCCGATGTCGGCGAGCATGCGGTCGTCGAGGCGCATGAGGATCGCGGCATCGTGGCGGTGCCGAAACGAGATCGTGAGCTGGCGGATGCGGGCCGTCACCAGCGCGGCGGCGGCAAAGATCACCCGGCCGAAAGGTTCGGCGGCGCTCTTCCAGGCCTCGGCGTGGGACATGGCATCCTCCATATTTCCACGGACGACTATGCGCGGCGTCCGACCTCCGATCGGAGCCACCCGAAAAGCCCGCCCGATTTTTGCCAACGATGCGATTATGCCGGAGGCCTATTGATAAGTGAAACGAATGTTTCTAATCTGAAACATCAGCTGATATGATGTATCGTTGCCCGATCAACCGCCCTCCGGAGCCTTGCCATGACCGCGCTGCTCGATGTCGACCAACTGCGCACCTTCATCGCCATCGTGGAAACCGGCAGCTTCACCCGCGCGGCCGATACCGTGCACAAGACCCAATCGGCGGTGTCGATGCAGATGAAGCGGCTGGAGGAGCGGCTGGCGCGACCGATCTTCACCCGCGACGGCCGCGCCTCGAAGCTCACCGACGACGGCGAGCGCCTGCTCGATTTCGCCCGCCGCATCGTCAAGCTCAACGTGGAGGCGATCTCCGCGTTCTCCGACGCGGAGCTGAGCGGCCGGGTGCGGCTGGGCGTGCCGGACGATTATGCCGACCGTTATCTGCCGGAAATCATGGCGCGGTTCTCGCGCGCCTATCCGGGCGCCGAGCTGACCGTGATCTGCGAGCCGTCGGTCGACCTCATCGAGCGGATCGACGCCAACGATCTCGACCTCGCCATCATCACCCACGTGGAAGGTCAGCGGCCGGCGGAGACGTTCCGGGGCGAGCGGCTGCTGTGGGTCACGTCGAGCCGGCATCCGACCCATCAACTGGAGCGCGTGCCGCTCGCGCTCGGGCGGCCGACCTGCAACTGGCGCCGGGTCGCGATCGAGCGGCTGGAGACGGTGCGCCGGCCGTACCGGGTGCTCTATTCCAGCTCCAACGCGGGCGCCGTGGCGGCGGCGGTGCTCGCCGGGCTCGCGGTCTCGGTGCTGCCGGAATCGGGCCTGCGGCCGGGCATGCGGGTGCTCAGCCCGGCGGACGGATTTCCCGAATTGCCGTCGTGCCGGATCGGCCTGTTGCGCAATCCGCACGAACGCTCGGCGCTCGCCCAGGCGCTCGCCGACCACATCATCTCCTCGCTCGACAATCTTTCCCAGGCGCGGGAGGCGGCGGAGTAACAGTGGCGAATCGCCGCTGCGGCGAGCGTCGGACGAAAATTTTCAGCACCGCACCGGCGGGCGGGCGCCGCGCCATTCAACGGTTTTTGGTGTTGCGCTCCAGCAACACGTTAAGAACAAATCCGTGATCGCTGGCCGTTAAGCATTAAAAGCCGCGATTCCGCCACACAGGTCCACCAGATCAACAACGTGCCGGCAGGTTGTCGTGCATGAGTGTGACTTGTGGGGCACAGTGTTGCCGGGAGGCCGCTGTATCCACAACCGCCAGTCGGCGGGGGCGATGCAGGGCCATGGACGCCAAGACCAACCTGAAAGACCGGCTGCCGAGCCGGCACGTGACCGAAGGCCCGGAGCGGGCGCCGCACCGCTCCTATTATTATGCCATGGGCCTGACGACCCAGCAGATCCATCAGCCGTTCGTCGGCGTTGCCACCTGCTGGAACGAGGCCGCTCCCTGCAACATCTCGCTGATGCGCCAGGCCCAGGCGGTCAAGAAGGGCGTCGCCGCCGCCAACGGCACGCCGCGCGAATTCTGCACCATCACGGTCACCGACGGCATCGCCATGGGCCACCAGGGCATGAAGTCCTCGTTGCCGTCGCGCGAAGCGATCGCGGATTCGGTCGAGCTGACCATGCGGGGCCACGGCTACGACGCGCTGGTCGGGCTTGCCGGCTGCGACAAGTCGCTGCCCGGCATGATGATGGTGATGTGCCGCCTCAACGTGCCGTCGATCTTCATCTACGGCGGGTCGATCCTGCCGGGGAAGTTCAAGGGCCGGGAAGTCACGGTCCAGGACGTATTCGAGGCGGTCGGCCGCCATTCGGTCGGCACCATGTCGAGCGAAGACCTCGACGAGCTCGAGCAGGTCGCCTGCCCGTCCGCCGGCGCGTGCGGCGCCCAGTTCACCGCCAATACCATGGCGACGGTGTCGGAGGCGATCGGGCTCGCCCTGCCCTACTCGGCCGGCGCGCCGGCCCCGTATGAATTCCGCGACCAGTTCTGCATGACCGCCGGCGAGCAGGTGATGGAGCTGGTGAAGTCCGGCCTGCGTCCGCGCGACATCGTCACCCGCAAGGCGCTGGAGAACGCGGCAGCGGTGGTGGCAGCCTCGGGCGGCTCGACCAACGCGGCGCTGCATCTACCGGCGATCGCCCATGAATGCGGCATCGTCTTCACCCTGTTCGACGTCGCCGAGGTGTTTCGCCGCACCCCTTACGTGGCCGATCTGAAGCCGGCCGGCCGTTATGTCGCCAAGGATTTGTTCGAGGCCGGCGGCGTGCCGCTGCTGATGAAGAGCCTGCTCGACGGCGGCTATCTCCATGGCGACTGCATGACTGTGACCGGCCGCACCATCGCCGAAAACCTGCGCAGCGTGCGCTGGAACCCGGACCAGGACGTGGTCCGCCCGACGGACCGGCCGCTGTCGCCGACCGGCGGCGTGGTCGGGCTCAAGGGCAACCTCGCGCCCGAGGGTGCGATCGTGAAGATCGCCGGCATGAAGAACCTGCAATTCTCCGGACCGGCGCGCTGCTTCGACGGCGAAGAGGCGTGCTTTGCCGCCGTCGCCGGCCGCAAATACCGCGAGGGCGACGTTCTGGTGATCCGCTACGAGGGACCGCGCGGCGGCCCCGGCATGCGCGAAATGCTCTCCACCACCGCCGCCCTCTACGGCCAGGGCACCGGCGGCAAGGTCGCGCTCATCACCGACGGGCGCTTTTCCGGCGCGACGCTCGGGTTCTGCATCGGCCACATCGGCCCGGAGGCGGCGGTCGGCGGACCGATCGCGCTGCTGCGCGACGGCGACATCATCGAGCTGGATGCGGAAAAAGGCACGCTGAATGTGAAGCTCTCCACACAAGAGCTGGAACAACGGCGGCAGGATTGGAAACCGCGGGAGGGAGAGTTCGCCTCCGGCTATTTGTGGAAGTACGCCCAGCAGGTCGGGCCCGCCGTCAATGGCGCCGTGACCCATCCGGGCGGAGCGGCCGAGAAGGCGTGTTATGCGGACCTTTGATCGGGCGCTGGGGATCGTGCTGATCGGGTTGGGTCTCGGGCTCGCTCCGGCGCTCGGCTTCGACGGCAACACCAATGGGCGCGCGCAACTGCAGTCGCTGCCCTCGCCCGGCGCGCCGTTCCACCCGGGCGATCCGGGCGCCGCCAATACCATCACCTCGCTCGAATACGCCGCCGAGAAGGGCGAGCCGACGGCGCAATGGCGGCTCGGCCACATGTACGCCAAGGGCGAGGGCGTGCCGCGCAGCGATCTGCGGGCGTTCGGATATTTCGGCAAGATCGCCAACAGCCATGCCGAGGACGGCATCGATTCGCCGAACGCGCGCATCGTGGCGAGCGCGATCGTCGCGGTCGGCCAGTACTACCTCGACGGCATCCCGGATTCCGACATCAAGGCGGACCCGACGCGCGCGCGGCGCATGTTCTTCTACGCGGCGACCTATTTCGGCGACCCCGACGCGCAGTATCTGCTCGGCCGGCTGTTCCTCGACGGCAGCGGCGGGCAGCGCGACGCGGTGCAGGCGGCCCGCTGGCTCAAGCTCGCGGCCAACAAGGACCAGCACCCGGCCCAGGCCCTGCTCGGCGACATGCTGGTCAAGGGCGAACGCGTGCCGCGCCAAGTCGCGCGCGGTCTGATGTACCTGATCCTCGCCCGCGACGCCTCGCCCGACGAGCCGTGGATCAACGCGCTCTACCAGCAGGCCCTGGCGAAGGCGAGCAACGACGACCGCTCCGCCGCGCGCATCTACCTGCAGCAATGGGTGCGCGGCCTGCGCGATTGAATCCCTCCCCTGAAAGGGGAGGGATTTCGACTCAAGCGTCAATATCGAGGTCGACCCACACCGGCACGTGGTCGGACGGCCGCTGCCAGGCGCGCACGTGCTTGTCGATGCCGGCCGCCACCAGCCGGTCGGCTGCCTGCGGCGACATCAGCATGTGGTCGATGCGGATGCCGTTGTTTTTCTGCCAGGCGCCCGCCTGGTAATCCCAGAACGTATAGAGGCCGGCGTCCTCGCTCACCGCGCGCACCGCGTCGGTGAACCCGAGATTGACGAGGGCGCGGAATTTTTCCCGCGTGGCCGGGAGGAACAACGCATCGCCGGTCCACGCCTGGGGAACGCGGGCGTCGGCGGGCGTCGGAATGACGTTGAAATCGCCGGCCAGAATCAGCGGCTCTTCCAGCTCGAGGCGCGTGCGGGCATACGCGATCAGGCGATCCATCCATTTGAGCTTGTAGGGATATTTGTCGGTGTCCGGCGGGTTGCCGTTGGGCAGATAAAGGCAGGCGATGCGCACGGCGCCTGATTTCGTGGATACCGCCGCCTCGAGAAACCGCGCGTGGTCGTCGTCATCGCCGCCCGGCAGCCGCGGGGTCGTCTCGTCGAACGGCAGCTTGGAGAGGACGGCGACGCCGTTAAAGGTCTTTTGCCCATGGACCTTTACGTTGTAGCCCAGCGCCTCGAACGGCTCGCGCGGGAAGGCATCGTCGACGCACTTGATCTCCTGCAGGCAGGCGATGTCCGGCGCACACTCCTGGAGCCAGGCGACGGTATTGTCGACCCGCTGCTTGATCGAGTTGACGTTCCAGGTGGCGACACGCATGGCGAGCACTGGAGAGACGGAGGGAAGCGGATAAGCCCCAGATTCGGCCGGGCACGGAGCTTGCCTTTTTCCGGATGCGCGGGCCAGGGCCGATGTGCTAGGGACTGCGAAGATTAACGTGCATTCATGTCGGCGCGCAGGCGCGAGCCACGGATCGGCGTGAGGGGAGCCCGCAGGGGCTGGAGTGGAACGGGGCGATCGGCGGCGATGAGGACACGCACGTTGATCATCGGGGCGGTCGCGGTCGCCCTGGTGGGGGTTGCCCTTTACAAGAGCGGCCCGTGGGCTTGGCGCGGCGCGGAGGCGCAGGCGCCGGCGGCCGCGCGGGTCGTGCCCGTCGAGGTCGCAACCGCGGTGCGCCGGCCGGCGCCGGTGTTCATCGACGCGCTCGGAACCGTCACCCCGATCGAGACCGTGGCGGTGCGCGCGCGCGTCGACAGCGAGATCGTCGGGGTGCACTTCCGCGACGGCGCGACGGTCACCAAGGGCGACCTTCTGTTCACCCTCGACGCCCGCGCCGTCGAGGCGCAGATCGTGCAGGCGGAGGGCAACGTCGCGCGCGACGTGGCCCAGCTCGAAGGCGCCACGCGCGACGTGCGCCGCTATACCGAGCTGGTCGCCAAGAGCGCGACGCCGGTCGTCAATCTGGAAAACGCGACTACGGCGGCGGACACGTTCCGCGCCGCCATCAAGGCCGATCAAGGGGCGCTGGAAAACCTCAAGGTCCAGCTCACCTATTGCACCATCCGCGCGCCGATTTCCGGCCGGATCAGCGCGGCGGCCGTGAAGACCGGCAATTTCGTCCGCGCGATGGACACGGCGCCGCTCGCGACCATCAACCAGATCGCGCCGATCTACGCGGCTTTTGCGGTGCCGCAGCGCAATCTGCCCGACGTGCGCACGGCGCTCGGGGCCGAGACGGCGAGCGTCGAGGCGATCGTGGCAGGCGACGCGCGGCGCCCGACCGGGCGATTGACCATGATCGAGAACGCGGTCGATCCGACCACCGGCATGGTGGCCATGCGGGCGACGTTCGACAATGCGGACCAGGTCCTGTGGCCGGGGGCGCTTGCCACCATGCGCCTGACGCTGCGCTACGAGGACGGCGTCGTCGTTCCGACCGCCGCCGTGCTGACCGGGCAGGCGGGGAAGTACGTCTACGTCGTCAAGGACAATGTCGCGAGCGTCCAGCGCGTGACCGTGGCGCGGGGCAATGAGACCGAGACCGTCGTGTCCGAGGGCCTCGCGGGGGGCGAAACCTTGGTCACCAACGGCCAGCTGCTGCTCAACAACGGGACGAAAGTCGCGCCGCGCGAGGCGAAGGCCGGGTCCTGAGCGATGAATCTCTCCGAGACCTGCATTCGCCGCCCGGTAATGACGACGCTGATCACCGCGTCGTTCATCGTGTTCGGAATTTTCGCCTATCGGCTGCTGCCGGTCGCCGCCCTGCCGGCGGTCGACTTCCCCACCATCAACATCACCGCGACCCTGCCCGGGGCCAGCGCCGACACCATGGCGTCCTCGGTGGCGGCGCCGATCGAGCGCCAGCTCGCCACCATCGCGGGCATCACCTCGATGGTGTCGACCTCCTCGCTCGGCCAGTCGTCGATCACGGTGCAGTTCGACCTCAACCGCAACATCGACGGCGCCGCCCTCGACGTGCAGACCGCGCTCACCGTCGCCGCCCGCAAGCTTCCGATCGAGATGACCATCCCGCCGAGCTTCCGCAAAGTGAATCCGGCGGACTTCCCGATCATGTACATCAGCCTGATCTCGCCGACCCTGCCGCTCTCCGACGTCGACGAGTACGCCGAGACGACGCTCGCCCAGCAGATTTCCCAGCTGCCGGGCATCGCCCAGGTGCTGGTCTACGGGGCGCAGAAATTCGCCGTGCGGGTCCAGGTCGATCCGGTCGCCGCCGCCGCCCGCGGCGTGTCGCTCGACGACATCCGCAACATCGTTGCCAAGACCAATTCCAGCACGCCGGCCGGGACCATGTCGGGGCCGCGCCAGGACGTGACGCTCGCGGCCACCGGCGCGATCCTGCACGCCTCCGACTACAAAAGCGTGGTGGTGGCGTGGAAGAACGGCGCCCCGATCAAGCTCGAGGAGATCGCCCACGTCGTCGACAGCGTGGAAAACGACAAGATCGCCAGCTGGTTCAACAACGAACGGGCAATCGTGCTGGCGATCCAGAAGCAGCCCGACGCCAACACCGTGGCGGTGGTGGATTCGGTCAAGGAACGGCTGCCGAGCTATCGCGCGCAGGTGCCGGCGTCGATCCGCATGGAGGTGCTCAACGACCGTTCGGTCTCGATCCGCGCCTCGGTCGAAGACGTCGAGGTGACGCTCGGCATCGCCATCGCGCTGGTGGTGCTGGTGATCTTCCTGTTCCTGCGCTCCGCCGCCGCGACCGTCATCCCCTCCCTCGCCGTGCCGGTGTCGCTGATCAGCACCTGCGCGCTGATGTACGCGTTCGGCTTCTCGATCAACAACATGACGCTGCTGGCGCTCACGCTCTCGGTCGGCTTCGTGGTCGACGACGCCATCGTCATGCTCGAGAACATCGTGCGCCACGTCGAGGGCGGGATGCGCCCGTTCGAGGCGGCGCTCAAGGGCGCGCGCGAGATCGGCTTTACCATCGTATCGATCACGTTTTCGCTGGTCGCGGTGTTCATCCCGGTGCTGCTGATGGGCGGCATCGTCGGCCGGGTGTTCCGCGAGTTCGCGGTGACGATCTCGGTCGCCATCGTGGTATCCGGGTTCGTCTCGCTCACGCTCACGCCCATGCTGTGCGCGCGCGTGCTGGGCACGCAGCACGAAGGCCGCAAGCAGAACGTCGTCCTGCGCGCGTTCGAGGCCTTCTTCAAGGCGATGCTCGGCGCGTACGAATGGACCCTCGACAAGGTGCTGGCCTACAAGATGGTGACGCTCGTTCTCACCATCGGCACCCTGTTCGTCACCGTCTGGCTCTACGTCGTCATTCCCAAGGGCTTCTTCCCGATCGAGGACACCGGGTTCATCCTCGCGATCACCGAAGGTCCGACCGACGTGTCGTTCCTCGGCATGGCCGAACGCCAGCGCGAGATCGCCGACATCCTGCGCAAGGATCCGGCGGTCGACTATTTCAACTCGACGGTGGGCGCCGGCGGTCCCAACCCGACCAACAACTACGGGCGCATTTTCATCGCGCTCAAGCCCAAATCGCAACGCAAGGAGCACGCCGCCGCGATCATCCAGCGGATGCGGCGGGCGGTCGCCGGCGTCCCGGGCATCGCCGTGTTTTACCAGAACGTGCAGAACATCAACCTGACCGGCCGCCTCACCAAGAGCGAGTATCAGTACACGATCCAATCGAGCGACACGGAGGCGCTCTACCGCATCGCGCCGGAGCTGAGAGAAAAAATTGCGACGGTTCCCGGCTTATGGGGCGTCAACACCGACCTCTACATCAGCAACGCGCAGATGTCGGTCGACATCGATCGCGAGCAGGCGGCGGTGTACGGCATCACCGTCGACCAGATTCGCCAGGAACTCTACAACGCCTACGGCGCCCGCCAGGTCGCCACGATCTACACGCCGACCAACGACTACCAGGTGATCCTGGAAAGCACGAAGGAGTTCCAGGCCGATCCCTCGGGCCTGTCGCGGCTGTTCGTGAAAGCGGCGAACGGACAGAGCGTGCCGCTCGACGCGGTGGCGCGGCTCGTCCCCAGCGTCGGCCCGCTGCAGGTCAACCACCAGGGCGCGCAGCCGGCGGTGACCATCTCCTTCAACCTGCTGCCCGGTTATTCGCTCGGCTACGCGGTCGACGCCATTCAGCAGATCGAGCGCGACGCCCGCCTGCCCGCCACCATCTACACCGGCTTCCAGGGCACCGCCCAGGTGTTCCAGGATTCGCTGCGCGGCCAGGGCGTGCTGATCCTCGCGGCGGTGTTCGCCGCCTACGTGCTGCTCGGCATCCTGTACGAAAGCTTCATCCACCCGGTCACCATCATCTCCGGGCTGCCGTCGGCGGGCATCGGCGCGCTGGTGACGCTGATGGCGTTCCACATGGAGCTTTCGGTCATCGCCATGATCGGCATCGTCATGCTGGTCGGCATCGTCAAGAAGAACGCGATCATGATGATCGACTTTGCGATCGAGCGGCGGCGCGTCGGGCTGTCGGCGGAAACGGCGATCCGCGAGGCCTGCCTGCTGCGGTTCCGGCCGATCATGATGACGACGTTCGCGGCGATCTTCGGCGCGCTGCCGATCGCGCTCGGCACCGGGGCCGGCGCCGAGCTGCGCCAGCCGCTCGGCGTGTCGGTGGTCGGCGGGCTGTGCCTGTCGCAGCTCTTGACGCTCTACATCACCCCGGTCGTCTACCTCTATCTCGACCGCCTCGACCGCCACCTGCGGCGCTCGCTCGAGCCGCAGCTCGAGGAGGTCGCCGAAACGGAGCCGTCGCGCGAACCCGCCATCGCGGCGGAGTGAGGCCGGGCGGCGCTTGTCAGAGCGTTGGTAGCCCGGATGGAGCGCAGCGCAATCCGGGGACCGTCCCCGCATTTCGCTTCGCTCCATGCGGGCTACACCACTCGCTGCCCAATTTGGCGCTGGCAGCAAGCCCCTTCCAATTTGACGTGGAAAAGCAGTACATTCGTCGTATGACAAAACTCCTAGAGCGAGCGCTTGAAGCGGTACGCGGCCTCCCTCCCGACGCTCAGGACGACATTGCGCGCGTCCTCCTTCAACTTGCAGGGAACGAGGTCGCTGCCCCCGTAGCTCTCTCGACCGAGGAGCGTGCCGCCATTGCTGCTTCGAAGGCGGCAGCCGAACGTGGCGAGTTCGCGACCGACGAACAGGTTCGGGCCACGTGGGCTAAACACGGCCTGTGAAGGTCCGCTTTACC